>DOXE01000042.1 GCA_003519205.1 Chloroflexota bacterium | reverse complement strand
AGCCTGGAGATGTCCGGCGAGCAGTTGGTCCAGCGCATGATCGCCGCCGAAACCCGCATTGATTCACAGAGGCTCCGGCGTGGTGATTTAAAGGAACATGAGTGGCCGATTTTCTACGAAGCAGTCGGCCGCATCTCTGAATGCCAGTTGTTCATCGACGATACACCATCCATCACGCCGATGCAATTGCGGACTAAGGCACGCCGATTGCACGCCGAACACGGGCTTGATCTGATCATGATCGATTATTTACAACTCATGTATGCCGAGCGGGCTCAGAATAACCGGGTGCAGGAGATCAGTGAGATCTCCCGTTCCTTGAAAGGGCTGGCTCGCGAATTAGACTTGCCCGTCGTTGCTGCTTCCCAATTGAGTCGCGCCGTGGAACAGCGCCAGGATAAACGACCCCAACTATCTGATCTTCGAGACAGTGGTAGCATCGAGCAGGATGCCGACGTCGTGATCTTTATATATCGTGACGAATATTATCATCCAGACACCAGCGACAGGCCCAATATCGCCGAAATCAGCGTGGCCAAACACAGAAATGGGCCGACGGCGACGGTGGACCTTTATTGGCACGGGCAGTTGGCCACCTTCCGAAACCTGCAGCGCCAAGAGATAACACTCTGAATATGTTATGAAGGGCTTTACTGGATTTCCAGAAGGCAAGCAGCGCCTGACATCGATCCCCAATCTCTTTTTCAGTGATCTATTGCCGGATATTGACAACCTGGCGGAGATGAAGGTTACGCTATACTCATTTTGGGCGTTATCGCAAAAGGAAGGAGCTGTACGCTATATACGTCTAGTGGATTTCATGAATGATTCGCAATTCATGAAAGGAATGGGGCCAACATCAACTTTGGCGGCCGAGGCCGTGACTGATGGCATTGAGCGAGCTGTCGCCCGAGGGACGTTCCTACATGTCACCGTGCAAAGTGCCGATGGCGTCACCGACTTGTATTTCATGAATACGAAAAAAGGGAGGGCTGCCGTGGAAGGGATCATCCGCGGCGAATGGAGACCCAACCCAGACGATGATGAGCCGATCACTTTGCTGGTTGAACGGCCAAATATCTTTGTGCTCTACGAGCAAAATATCGGTACATTGACGCCCATTATTGCCGACCAGCTACGAGACGCCGAAAATACCTACCCGCTGGATTGGATAGAAGAAGCAATCGAGTTAGCCGTAAAAAATAACGTTCGCAAGTGGCGCTATGTTCAATCAATCTTGGAACGATGGCGTCAGGAAGGCAAGCGAGATGGAATCAGCCGCCGAGATACTCAAACGGAATTACGAAAACAAATCCCCGACGAGTACCAAGATATCGTCAAACAGTGAACCTGAACTGTCGAATGAAGGCCCACCTCCACCACTAGTAGCAGATAGTGGTGGGGGTAAACCTGATTGCCCAAAGTGCGGTGGGTTGGGATTTGTGGTGTTAGATGTGGGGCCTGAACATCCTCAATTCGGCCGGGCTATCGAGTGCTCTTGCCGTATTGATGACCAACAAATGGCCGACTACGAGAGGCTGCTGCGTATCAGCGAACTCGGTTCGCTGGTTGATTGTACCTTCGACAACTTTTTTACCGATGGCATAGGTTTGCCACCAGCCAAACGGCTAAGACTAAAATTTGTGTTTGAAAATGTATTGAATTACGCGAAAAACCCCTTCGGCTGGCTGGTATTAAAAGGCGGCTACGGCCGGGGAAAGACTCATTTGGCGGCCGCCATCGCCAATTATCGCATTAACCATGGCCAACCTGTGCTCTTCGTCAACACACCCGATTTATTAGACCATTTGCGAGCGGCATATAGCCCAACGGCTGATGTGGGATTTGACGATCGATTCAACCAGGTGCGGAATGCTCCGATGCTCATCTTGGACGATCTGGGTACACAGAGCAACACCGATTGGGCTCAAGAAAAGCTCTATCAGATCTTCAACTACCGTTACAACGCCCGTTTGCCGACAGTGGTGACGACGAATCAGGAACTCGAAGCCATCGAAGGGCGTATTCGTTCCCGCCTAGTAGATCATCGCCTGGTACAGATCCTCACCATCATTGCCCCTGATTTCAGGCGGGCGGGTTTTGACGAAACTCAGCCAGATTTATCCACACTCGATCTGCATAATGACCAGACGTTTTCAACTTTCAACCTACGCGAACGGGAGTTGCCCCAGCACGAGGCCAACAATTTACAACGGGCTTTTGAGGCGGCCAAGGCTTTTGCCGAAAATCCGGCCGACTGGCTGGTGTNNCCCGACCTGCTCGATCACCTGCGGGCTACCTATAGCCCATCCAGCGTCATAAAGTACGATCGCCGCTTTAATGAGGTCAAGACCTCTCCCGTGTTAGTGCTCGACGATCTGGGCACCGAGAGCGCAACACCCTGGGCCAGGGAGAAGCTTTACCAACTGCTGAATCACCGCTATATAGCCCGCCTGCCGACGGTGATCACAACGGCAACGCCAATCAAAGATCTCGACCCACAACTCGAGTCTCGCATGATGGATGAAAGCCGGAGCACCTTCTTTGTTATTAAAGCCCCAAGTTATCGGGGGAAGATCAGGACTAAACGCAGCACGCATCGTTAAATAAAATAACACATATTTATGTAAAGTTAATTTGGTAAGTGCAGGAGAGAATTAGCGTTCGGCCGGCCTTATTCTTGCGTCGGAATGACCAAAACCGTTCCTGGGCTTATCTGTTGGATGCTAACCAGATGGTTAGCGGCGGCAATCGCTTCCACCGTTACGCCATAAGTTTCGGCGATCTGATTTAAAGTCTCCCCCTCCTGAACCGTGTGCAGTAGTTCGGGTGTATCTGCTGTTACAGGCTCTCCTCCCATCCCTGATTCGGGGGCGATGTCGGCATCTCCGGCGGCCGGAACGCTCTCCGAAAATGAGGTTGCGTTCAAACCTAGAACCGAAGGTATGACATTTTCGAACAAAGAAGGCGTTATCAGAGCAAGGGCCAGCACAACTATCAATAATACGGCCAAAAAAGCCACAAACTTCAGATACTCCGGCCGATCATCCTGAGTTTCAACTTGACCAGCATCTTGAGCAGGATCGTCGCTCATTTGCGTTCCTCCTCTGAGCCTCGGCAGCAACGGAACTAGTGCTCAAAGTTTAGCACACAGCCCCGCCACAACCAAGCCTTATCGCATGACCTTCCCTCCATCCACGGTAACGGTGCTGCCGGTCATATAGCTGCTAGCCTCGGAACAGAGGAAAAGGACCACCTGGGCCACTTCTTTGGGCTCGCCAAGCCGTTCCAAAGGGATCTCTCGCTGCCATTTGGCCATCACTTCCGGATTCTGACGCGCTTTTTCGGTCATTGGCGTGGCGAAAACGCCGGGAATCACGGTGTTTACCCGAATGCCATATTCGGCGAATTCCCGGGCACATTCACGGGCAAAGCCGACGATACCGGCCTTGCTGGCACAATAGGCAGCCCTATGGGTTAAAGGGATCTCCACCCCAGCGATGGAGCTGATATTGACGATGATCCCGCCAGTTACTCGATTTTCGTAAGCCATTACCCTACCACATAGTTGGCTCATAAAGAAGGTGCCCTTTAAATTGACGTCGATGCAGCGATCCCACTCCCATTCGTCCATCTTCAAAATGGGCGAGACCGGCTCGATGCCGGCATTATTCACCAGGATATCAAGCTGGCCCCACTTGGCGCGGGTTGTTTCCACCAATTGAACGCATTGAAACCTACTGGCGACGTCAGCCGCTACCGCTATCGCCCGGTAGCCCTCCCTGGTTATCTCTTTTGCTACCCGTTCAGCCCGATCGGGATTTAAGTCATTGACGGTCACGCGCGCACCGGCCGCTGCCAGGACCTTGGCGATAGCCTCACCCAAACCCTGCCCGGCTCCGGTTATAATAGCGACCTTTTCGTTTAGACGAAGATCCATAAATTTCTCCGCGTTTGATAGTTAAGCGTGATGAATAAAACGTGATACGTGACTGAGTGATTCGTTAAGTGTCAACGATCACGTTAACTCGTCACTGTAACGCTGCCTCGATGAAATTGGCGAAGACGCTGAATGGTTGGGAACCGACCAGAAGCTGACCATTGATGTCGAACGTCGGCCGGTTGAAGACACCCAATCCTCTGCGGATACTATCAAGTTCTGTCACCGTCGCGTGACCTGTGCCATTGTCAAAGCATTCCTCGAATGCAGCCTGGTCGACGCCGGCCGCTACGGCGGCCGCCACAAAATAATCCCGGTTTGCTTGCCATAATTCTTCTTGATTGGCGAAGAATCGGTCGTGGACAACCCAGAAAGCGTCGGTGCTCTGCCGGCCGACACAATCGGCGGCGGCGTGGGCGTTCAGACTGGCGTTTCCATGATCTAACATGGGCCAGAAGACGATCCGCACCAGGCCCCGATCGACGTAATTGGCAATGATTTCCGGTTCGGCGCCTAACACGTAGGCGCGACAGTTCGGTCAGAGGAAGTCGGAATAATCGATCAGGGTCACTGGCGCTGCGGCCGAGCCTCGAAAATAGGTATTCTCGTATGGCCCGTTAAAAATGGTCTCTTCCTCAGCCGTCGGAGCGAGCGTCGCCGTAGGATCAACGGCCGTCTCTTCTGTAGGTTCTATGACCGGCGTATCTGAGGGGTCGCTAAGTGTTTCAGTGGAGCTTTCAGTTGGAATTACCTCGGTTGGAGCAGCACCTGGCTGCTGGACTTCACTCTCTAGCGATTTAGCCTCTTCCGTTGCTGGTTCTAGAGTCGGTGGGACGGTCGTTGTTAGTTCCGATGTCGGGCTACAAGCGGCAACAATCAAGGCTAATAAGAAAAGGAGGGGAAAAGATCGTTTCATGTATATGATCTCCGTCAATGTTTTGATCAGTGACTTTTACTGGACTTTAAAATAGCCTTTTGGCCTACATGAATGGCGATTGTGCCGAACATGTATAAATTGTAACGGACATTTTCCAATCCGGCCTGGCGCATGATGGCCATCAGGCTATCCGGCTCCTGAAACTGTTGGGTGCTATCGGGCAAGTAACGGTAAGCATCGGCTTCACCGGCAACCATTTTGCCCAATGTGGGGATGATGTGGTTCAAGTGAAAACGTATAAAAGGCCGCAAGACATTTTTCTTGGGCGGGCTGGATTCCAGGACGACGATACGGCCGCCCGGCCGGGTAACCCGGGCCTGCTCGCGAAAGGCGCCAGGCACGTCGACCACGTTACGCATCAAAAAACCAGAGGTTACGGCGTCGAAAACCCCGTCGGGAAAGGGCAGGGTCAGTGTGTCGGCCGCCACCCAACGGATGGCGCGACGTTCGGGATTTTGCTGGCCTACCCCCATCATCTCCAACACGAAATCGCCGCCTACAGCCAGGATATCGGGATGTTGGCGCAACCCTTCCTGGGCGATCTCCCCGGTACCGGTGGCGATATCCAGCAATTTACCACCGGTTGGCAATTGGGCTTCCTGGATAACTATGCGGCGCCAGCGCACATCCTGTCCACCAGTCATCAGCCGGTTCATCAGGTCGTAACGACCGGCGATGCGAGCAAACATACCCTGGACATATCTGGCTCGTTCCTGGCCAGTCAAATGAGCCATTTATCTGATTGTCCTTAGCTTTTTTCTTGATTTTCGGGGATCGCTTCTTCAGCCTTCCAGGGCAATACTTCCCGGGCCTTGCTTGTTCCGGTTGGCGGGCCGATGATGCCGTCCTCTTCCATCACGTCCATCATCCGGGCAGCCCGGGTATAGCCGATGCGGAATCGTCGTTGGAGAAGCGATGTCGAAGCCTTGCCCAGTTGGCGGACCATGTCAATAGCCTCTGGAAGTAATTCGTCGGAGTATTTGGCCGCTTTTTCTTCTTCCTCGCGCATGTCCTCCCAAAGTGGCTGTTGGGCGGGTTCGGGGGGTTGTGGAGGTGCGGCCGCCGCAGATGGCGGCTCCTCTTCCTCCGTGGTTGGCAACTGTGGGGCAGGTTCGGCTATGGTTGTCCTGGCAGAGCGTCGAGCTCCCTGCCAATAATCGATGATAGTCCCCAGTTCTTTTTCGCTGACGAAACATCCTTGCATGCGCAGAGGTGCAGCCGCGTCGGGGCTCTGGAAGAGCATATCACCTTGCCCCAGCAGCCGTTCAGCTCCAGTTGTGTCCAGGATCACCCGGCTATCGGTGCTGGAAGCCACGGCAAAGGCGATTCTGGCCGGGAAATTGGCTTTAATCAGGCCCGTAACGACGTCCACCGATGGCCGCTGGGTGGCGATAACCATATGAATGCCGGTCGCCCGAGCCATCTGAGCCAGGCGGGTGATGCCTCGTTCTGTCTCTTCTGGCGACAGCATCATCAGGTCAGCCAACTCGTCGATGACGATGACGATATAAGGCATGCCTTCTTCGCCATTTTCAGCCACCTTCTTATTGAATTCGCCAATATTGCGGACTCCCAGGTCAGCCAGGCGTTTGTAACGATTGTCCATCTCCCGCATAGCCCATTGTAGAGTGCCTACAACCCGTTCCAGGTCCACCACCACCGGGGCTACCAGATGGGGAATACCGTTATAACCCGTCAGCTCAACCCTTTTAGGATCGACCATCACTAATCTCATATTCTCGGGTGTATTTTGCAGTAGCAGGCAAGCGACGATGCTATTAACGCATACCGATTTACCTGAACCGGTTGTCCCGGCAATAAGCAAGTGGGGCATCTGGGTCAAATCGGTCGCGATGGGTTGGCCGGCCACGTTCTGACCAAGGCCGATGCGTAATGGCGATCCAATGTGTTGGAACTCGGCCGATTCCATCACATCCCGTAGCGAGACGAGAACTGAATCGGAATTGGGCACCTCGATGCCTACATATCCTTTGCCTGGTACCGGTGCCTGAATACGGATTGATCTGGCTGCCAAGGCCAAAGCCAGATCGTCGGCCAGGCTGGCGATCTTGCCCACCTTGACCTTGGTTCGTTTGCCATTACGCAGGACGATGAAGTTGGGTTCGACGCCGTATTGGGTGATGGTTGGTCCCTGATTGATCTCCACAACTGTGGCCGGTGCCCCAAAGCTCTCTAGCGTATGTTCGATAATCTCCACCTGTTCGCGAATATAGGCGTCCCCGATATCTTGCTCGCTCCCAGGGTCGAGCATTTCCTCCAATTTAGGTAGGGTCCAAATCTGGGAATCAACCTGATTGAGAAATACAGGCGTTGGAGCTACAATCTGTTCCTGTTCGCCATTGGCGGCTGGCTGGGTCTGTTGGGCAGGTTGGGCCTTTCT
>DOXE01000505.1 GCA_003519205.1 Chloroflexota bacterium | reverse complement strand
CTGGCCATGGCGAACTCAGGGCCAGATACAAATGGTAGTCAATTCTTCATTACCTACGTGCCAACACCACATCTGGATGGGCTGCACACGATTTTTGGCGAGCTAATCGAAGGAGAAGAAGTATTGAACTCGTTATCCCTGGTGCAACCAGGCGATGCCGGAGATGTTATCGTGAGGGTAGATATTGTTGAAAACTAGCATAATTGACCTACCTTTAGCCAATTGTGTTATACTATCGTCAAATTTAACAAACAAAGACAGAGATTGGGAAGAGTAGGTGGATATCCCCTTTCAGAGAGTGCAGGTCTTGGTTGAGAGCTTGNNAAAAGCGCCTGGAACCGAGGTGGTACCGCGTGAGATCGACTCTCTCGTCCTTGATCTGGATGAGAGAGTTTTTTCTTTTGTATCTTATAGGAGAATCATAATCTCGAAAATTTTAAGAAGGTTTTCTTAACCAAACGGAGTGCAGTGAACAATGACGGAGATGCCGAAGACTTACGACTTCGTTAGAACAGAGCAACGGATCTATCAATGGTGGGAGGAGAATGGTTGGTTCAAACCTGAAGTTCGACCGGCTGAGGCAAAGCCTTTCGTGATCTCGATCCCGCCGCCAAACGTTACCGGCGAACTCCACCAAGGCCATGCCTTATTTGTAGCCGTCGAAGATTTAATGATCCGTCACGCCCGGATGAAAGGCCGAGCTGCCTTGTGGGTACCTGGTACAGACCATGCGGGTATTGCAACCCAATTACAGGTTGAGAGACGACTGGCAGAAGAAGGATTAACTCGGCAACAGATTGGACGGGAGTCTTTTTTACAGCGCACATGGGAATGGAAGGCCAAATACGGCAGCTATATCACCGAACAATTACGCCGATTGGGAGCATCCTGCGATTGGGATCGAGAACGTTTTACCATGGATGAAGGTCTTTCGGCTGCTGTAAGAGAGGCTTTCGTTCGGCTTTATCAGATAGGTTTGATCTATCGAGGTGAGTATCTCGTAAACTGGTCGCCGGGTTTGCAAACGGCCGTATCTGACCTAGAGATCGAATATGTCGAAGAACCGGGTAATCTCTATTATTTTAAGTACCCAATTGATGGAGGTGAGAGCATCGCGGTGGCAACAACTCGGCCAGAGACGATATTGGGTGATACAGCGCTGGCAATACATCCAGAAGACGAGCGTTATGCTGATTTCATTGGAAAGTCAGCATTTGTACCCATCCTTGACCGGCCGATACCAATCATTGCAGATAGTTACGTGGATATGAGTTTTGGCACCGGTGCTTTAAAAGTTACCCCTGGACACGATCCCAATGACTTCGAAATTGGCAAGAGACATGGTTTAGACATCGTCAATGTGATGAACAAGGATGCCACGATGAGCGCCGCAGCCGGACCATATGCAGGTCTGGACCGTTTTGAATGTCGAGAACGCCTATGGGCTGATATGAGTGATGCAGGCCTGACCATAAAAAAAGAGCCCTATACGTTGAACGTGCCTCGAAGCCAACGCGGTGGTGAGATCATTGAGCCTCTTATTAGTCGGCAGTGGTTTGTTAATGCCGAGCCGATGGCCAAGATGGCGTTAGCCGCTGTGCGTAGCGGTCGAATTAAGATCGTGCCGGAAAGATTCGTAAAGGTTTGGGAAAATTGGTTAGAAAATATCCAGCCTTGGTGTATCAGCCGCCAATTGTGGTGGGGACACAGGATTCCAGTTTGGTATTGTGCCTTTTGTGACCATCTAACCGTAGCCAAAGCCGATCCAACTGAGTGCGAGGCTTGTGGGAGTGCCGAACTTTCTCAAGACCCAGATGTGCTCGATACTTGGTTTAGCAGTGGGTTATGGCCATTCTCCACCCTGGGTTGGCCTGACACAACGCCGGATCTAGAGAGATTCTATCCCACCGATGTGCTTGAAACTGGCTATGATATCTTGTTTTTTTGGGTAGCTCGTATGGTCATGGCTGGAGCTATGTTTACGAATAACATACCCTTTCATACCGTCTACCTGCATGGCTTGGTTCGAGACGAACTGGGCCGCAAAATGAGCAAATCTATCGGAAATGTTGTCGATCCATTAGATGTCATGAACCAGTACGGAACTGACGCATTGCGCTTTACCTTGTTAACCGGCGGAACGCCGGGCAATGATCTTAATTTATCTTTGGACAAGGTGGCCAGCAACCGTAACTTTGCCAATAAAATATGGAATATTGCTCGATTCATNNCCTCTATGGTGAAGCCGGCCGGCAAATCTACGACTTCCTTTGGGGTGATTTTGCTGATTGGTATTTGGAGATAGCCAAAATCCAGCTCCAACAGGGTGGGTCTATCGCTCATACTACAATGCAGGTCTTATTGGACTGCTTTGATACTTGCTTAAAGTTGTTACATCCGTTTACTCCATTCGTGACCGAGGAGACATGGCAACAAGTTAAAAACTCTTTCCAAGCTTTTGATACCGGTATCTCGCCAACAGCGGGTTGGTCCGAAGCTTTGATCATTGCTGACTGGCCGGATTCAATAGATACTGGTCAGGTTGGCTACTTGGAGACTGCCCAAAGATTTGAACGTCTGCAAACATTGGTGAGTCGGATTCGAGCCACTCGTTCAGAATTCAATGTCGAACCTGGTCGCTTCATCACGGCGATTGTTGCGGCTGGTGAGATGGCGGCTTTTATGGAAGATCAAAAAATGATATTAGCTCACCTGGCCCGACTGGATAAGGACACACTATCCATTTCAGAAATGGCCGAAGCGCCAATAGGTGCAGCCACTATCTCCCTTGGCGATATCACAGCCTACTTACCATTGGCTGCTATGCTTGATGTGAAAATGGAGAGGGCACGGATGAAGGCCGAGCTAGCTGATTTAGAACAACAAATCGGACGATTAACTGGATTGTTGGCGAGTGAATTTTCCAAAAAAGCACCCCCAAATGTGGTCCAGCGCGAGCAAGAAAAATTAGAGCGCTTTGAAGCAAGTCGGGAAGAAATTCAGGAACGTTTGTCTTCGTTAGCGATAATGACCGAATAACATTTCATATCGGCAATTTTCGTGAATAAAACAATAGAAACATATTTTGCTTGCAAAAAAGATGATGTCTTCCGTACGTCCCTTGAACATTACCGCCGATCGAAATCAGCGACTTCTAATCATTTACTGGGATGATCAGCATGAAAGCCGGTATCCTTTTGATGGTCTGCGAGCGGTATGTCCATGTGTAGTATGCCGTGGTGGGCATTCCCATATGGGACAAGCACCGGATCCCTGGGTTGTGCGAGCTACCCCTGAAAGCGAGCTTTCTCTTGAGGAAATACATGCTGTTGGAGCCTATGCAATCCAACTAACCTGGTCTGATGGCCATTCTACAGGTATCTATTCCTGGGAATATCTCCGAGCGGCATGTCCTTGTGAAGTTTGTCTAATAGATTAGCGCTGGAACTGGCAGATAAAACCTGAAAAATGAGATCTTTCCGCCGTACCCTCATTCCGGTAATCATACTCGTCCTCATGGTTTTTACGATTGGCACATTTGGTTATTCACTGATCGAGGGTTGGCCGTTTTTGGATTCACTTTATATGACGGCCATTACACTTACAACGGTTGGCTTTAACGAAGTCCAACCACTTACAAACGCCGGTAGAATTTTCACAATCGCACTTTTAATCTTAGGTGTTGGAACCATTGCCTATGGATTGGGTACGATGGGCGAGTATTTATTGGAGTCTGATATCGGACCGATTTTAAGGAGAAGACGAAATAGAAGCATGATCAATAAAATGCAAGATCATATTCTTGTTTGTGGTTATGGCCGTGTCGGCCGCAGCGCCGTTGCCAGCCTAAAGGATAACGACAAGGATGTGGTTGTCATCGATATTGACGCATTGATGGTAGACGAGTTACGTGACAAAGGGATAAGCGCGATACAAGGTGATGCGACAAATGACGATGTTCTTCGTGAGGCTGGTATCGAACGGGCTAGAGGCGTCATTGTGTGCGGTGGTAGTGAAGCCGATAATCTTTATATTGTGCTATCGGCCAGAGCATTGAATCCGAATCTAACCATCGTGACTCGAACTATCGATCCTGCCAGCGAAGAAAAGATGCTTCGAGCAGGTGCGGATCGGGTCATTTCTCCGTATCAACTTGGTGGTCAATTCATGGCTGATATCATGACCCGGCCTGGCGTTACAGATTTCTTTCGATTGGTAACTTTGGATAGTGGATTAGAGTTGTGGCTGGAGGAATTGGTTATCAAGCAGGGTTCTGAGCTTGCCGGTCAAACGGTTATAGAAGCCGATTTGAGACGCAGAACCGGGGTGACACTCGTCGGTTTGCTTAGACAATCATCAGGTGAGACGCTGACACCAAACGAAACAACTCGCCTGGAGGCTGAGGATGTACTGATCACTCTCGGAACCCGCGATCAACTTCGTCGCCTCGAAAAGCTATCTTCAGGAACTTCTGATCGTCTATAGACCGAGATTTAAATATAATGCTTGAACCTAAAAAAGGGCTTCAAACAACGACAATACACGCCGGTGAAGATGAAAATCCATCCAAGGGACTATCGTCGCCGATATACCAGA
>DOXE01000352.1 GCA_003519205.1 Chloroflexota bacterium | reverse complement strand
ACCTGACGGCACGACCTGGACCACTGAAGTTGGTCAAGGACCATTGTCATACGTCGAGACAAACCAGAGTGGCGTGTATGAGGTATTCGTTCAGACATCCAATGGTACTCAACTTGTAGATTATTTCGTTGTCGGCCTGGCTGATTCTGCTGAATCAAACATTGCACCAGTGGAATCGCTTGCCATTGGACATACATTTGTCGATACTATAGGCGAGGAAAATATCGGCCAACGTGAAATTTGGTCCTGGTTGGCGATATTAGCCATTAGTGTTTTATTAATTGAGTGGTGGATTTATTATCGTGGGGCACAATTACCCTCTCTGTCTTATTGGAAGGATCGATTAGGCCGTCGCGAGGCAAAATAGCACTTCTATTACCATGAATCTAGATCGTGAAGCAGGAAAGTCCACATATCCTCTAAAACGATTCGTCGTGCCAGTCATCCTGTTGCTGATGGTCTTTTTGGTCGCCTGCACGGGCGGGCGGGGTCAGCTCAAACCTCAGAGCGAACTATCCGATAATGGTCTAATTATCACCGACCAACCACAACTTGTGACCTTCTCAGAGTTACAGGCAGATCCGGAATATTATCGGGACCGGCTCATCCGGGTTACCGGCACTTATATTCCCTTATTACCCCCAGAATGTTATCCTTTTAGCGGACCGGGTGCTGATTGGGCCCTGGTTTCAGAAGGTTTGCGTCTCGACATCATCGGCTTTGAGCGGGTAACGAGGTTAATCAGCCAAGACATGATCATGACCGTGGACGGTTTCTTTCGTCTCTATGAAGGCCCAATTGGCTGTGGAAAGAGCGCACCAGTTGAAACCGCCTGGTTTCTGGAGATTCTGAAGGTTGTACAACCTAATCCGTTGGCTTCATCTGGTAGGCTGGCAGATGCGGGTGGCTTGCTGGGATTGCCATCTCCCCAAGCATCGCCAACCGGTATTGGTGGGTTGGGTGAGACGCTCTCGCCAATTGAAGGAACTGGACAACCAACAAACGTGCCCACGGCCACACCTGTCGGCACATTGCTTGCAGTGCCTACAAGCANNCCCTGGGGTACCGACCAATACGCCTAGAAGCGGCCCAGTGCCAACTTTTCCACCCCTGCCAACGGCAACAACTGGGGGATATCCGCCTAATCCTCCGGAGCCGCCTGAGCCATATTAGTTTGGATGGTCTACAAAGCGGCCGTCGCACCACCAAGTCAAGGTGGCCAAAAATCCCTGTGGTTCGCCTTTCGCCGCTTTGGATTATTGGTCCACATGGAAGGGGGGAAAGCCGATATACCTTGTATAGTTGATCCTAGTGAACTCGGTCTACAAAGCGTTCGGCGGCAGTTTTTGGGAGAGCTTGATGGCCAGCCTTGCTNNTGCGGTGCCGAAACAAGGGATAAAAAACGAGAGCGAGCCAAGGAATGCCCCCGATGTGGCCTGATCAGTTATCCGCGCATATCCCCAGCCATCATTGTATTAGTCGAGAAGGACGATACCTTGCTGCTTGCCCGTTCGCACCGGCACCCGGATGGCATGTATAGTGTGTTAGCTGGTTTCGTTGAGCCAGGAGAAACTTTAGAGGCGGCCGTGGCCAGGGAGATTCGAGAAGAAGTTGGCATTCAGGTCAAGGATATCCGCTACTTTGGCAGCCAACCGTGGCCTTTTCCTAATTCATTAATGATCGCTTTTACCTGCCAATATTTATCTGGTGAAATCATGTTGGAAGAGNNGCGATACCTAGCTTACTCAGGTCATCCGGCCGGACAAGGGCATGCTCGTATATCAATAAACCAGCTGCCATGATAACACCAAACCAATAAGGCCATCCTAAGCCAGTCATTATCCCGAGTAAAACCAATAAAAGAACTGTAATCACGTGGCTGGCGGCCGCAACTTGCAAGCCACGCTTGATCCCAAAGCAGGCGGGAATGGAATAGAGTCCTTCCTTCTGGTCGAAATCTACATCCAGGCAGGCATAAATGATATCAAATCCGCCGATCCAGAAAGTAACGACTCCCGCAAGGATCCAGGCTGGCAAATCCTCGATCGTAAACAGCGACCCGCGCACACCAATCCAGGCTCCCATCGGCGCTAAACCATCGGTGAAGCCCAAGATATAATGACACAACCAGGTAAAGCGTTTCGTATATGAATAGCCAACCAGAAAAAGTAAAGCAACAGGGGACAGGAAGAAAGCCAATGGGTTGAGCATCCAGGCAGCAATAGCCATGACCACTAGTGAAAGGATGGCTAATGCCAAGACGACAGATGAATCAATCGCCCCCATCTGAATGGGGCGGGAGGAAGTTCGGGGATTTTGGGCGTCGATGAACCGATCGACGTAACGGTTGAGTGCCATAGCCGAGGTCCTGGCAGCTGCCATTGCAATTGTTATCCAGATGAAATCCCACCAGTTTGCCTTTTCCCAGCTCCCCCAGGCGAGGACCATTCCCAGATAGGCGAAAGGCAAGGCAAACACAGTGTGTTCGAAGCGAATCATCTCCAGAAATGTGCGCAATTTCCCCATTTTCTTTAAAAATCCAGCGGTAATTGCCCTTCGATTATAGGCGCCGGTTTATCCGCTCGTAAACAACAGATGAGGTCGTTGAGGCTTACGGTTTTCTTAATCTTGAACCCTGCCTCCAACAACAAATTTTCCCAATAGGCGATGGGGGACAGTCTCAATCCGGCAGGACCATTTACCAAGAGGTTGATCGGTGTTCGAAGGCGCTCTGCCAGCAAAATACAACCGCCTGGCCTCAAAACGCGAAAAACCTCCTTGAATAATTGTTGCCTATCGCCCAATTGCCAAAACTCGGAAGCAACTTCACTCAACGTAACGGCCGGAACACTGCCATCGGCTAAAGGTAACAAGCTGATTTTGCCATCGCGCCAGGACAGACGCGGATCCGGGTCCGGGCGTTTGGCTTGACGTCTTGCCCGGGCCAGCTCCCTACCAGGCGTCATTTGTGGGTTATACACGTCGATCACGATAACCCGGCCGGTCGTCATATGGCGGCACAAATCAATTGCCAATTGGCGTCGTCCGAGATCGATATGAATCAGCGTGTTTTCAGGTTGTAACCCCCCTAACTTGACTAAACATTGGCTGATATTTTGTTTGTCGTAAATCTGATGAGCAGACCAGAGGGACATTACCAAAAAATAGGTCATTACTAGCATTGTGGTCAAGCCAAAAAGTATGAGTGAGTACCAATCCCTCGTCGCACTAAAAAAAACGACAACCACGACCAGCAGCAGGCCGCCGCAATAAC
>DOXE01000157.1 GCA_003519205.1 Chloroflexota bacterium | reverse complement strand
TATCTTTCGGACCCGACGCACAACCGGCCGCATAAACGCCTGGACGGGAGGTCATCACCAAGCCACCGCCGATCTCGGATGAGCGAATAAAACCATCTTCGTCTAATTCGATCCCCAATCGCTCGGCCAATATTTCGATGCCTTTGGGTGGCTTTACTGCATTGGCCAGGAGGACCATATCGAACTGACCCTCTTCATACCTGGCGGTGTCCGTGTTCTCGTAGGTCACGCGGAGCCGATCCGAATCTGGTTCGATAGTTGAAGGCCGGCCGCGTAAAAAGATAGCTCCTAAATCACGCGTGCGTTCCCGGAAGGCATCAAAACCCTTCCCGTAAGACCGGATATCCATGTAGAGCAAGGTCACGTCATTTAATCCATGGTCAATGGCCTGGTAAGCATGTTTGATGGAATACATGCAACAAAATCTTGAACAATGCCGAAAATGACGCCGGTCGCGTGACCCTACACATAGCACGAACAAGATATTTTCCGGGTGCCGGCTGTCTGAAGGCCTAAGAATTTCTCCACCGGTCGGCCCGGCCGAATTGATCAGACGCTCGAACTCCAAGGCGGTCAGGATATCCGGATGGCTCCCATAACCATACTCTCGCATAACCCGAGGATCCAACATATCGTAGCCGACGGCTACGATGATGGAACCCACCTGGCGAGAGAGGAGCTGCTCCGGAGGCATCAGTAAATCCACTGCTTTAGGTGGACAGACATCGTAGCAGCGATTGCAAGGCATATAGTTTGGCGGATCATTCAGGCAATTGGCCATATCTATCCTGTATGCCCCTGGTGCAGATTGAGGGATGGGGGTGTAGATAGCCTTGCGTGAAGCCATTCCGGCATCATACTCGTTGGGCAACACGACCGGGCAAGCCGAAGTACAATCACCACATCGAGTACATTCGTCCGATACAAATCGAGCTTTTTGCCGGATATTGACCAGAAAGTTTCCCGGTTCCCCGCTTACCGATTCGACCTCGGCCAGAGACAAGATCTCGATATTTGGATGGAGATCGACCTCAGACATCTTCGGCGCCTCGATACAGATCGAGCAATCCAGTGTTGGGAAATTCTTGTCTAACACGGCCATCACACCGCCAATGGTTGCATCTCTTTCCACCAACACAACCCGGGCTCCGGCATTTGCCAAGTCCAAGGAAGCCTGGATGCCAGCGATACCACCGCCAATGACCAGCACCGTGTCGCTCATGATCTCGATAACTCCCTGGTCCCGAATTCCGTACCAGTGGCAAAAGCCTTAAGATTCAACGCCCTTGTCTTCGGCTTGACCGTCGTATCGATAGCCTTCTCCATTGCCTTTCGTCTGACTAGATTTGTAACGACGCAGAAATACCCTAACATGACCATATTGGCCACGATCCTTCGCCCGCAATCTTCTGCCAGTTGGGTAGCCGGGATAAAATAGTGTCCTTTAACATCTTTTGGCGTCACCAAGTCGCTATCAATTAGGATCAATCCATCAGGTCTGACCGTTGGATAATACTTAGCATATGCTTCCTGAGACATGGCTACCAGGATGTCAGGTTGTTGGACAAAGGGATAGGCGATCTCTCGATCAGAAACGATGATATTGGCACTGGATGCGCCTCCGCGTGCTTCTGGTCCGTAAGATTGGGTCATCACCGCTTCACGACCATCGTACAGAGCGAGAGCTTTTCCCAAAATATAGCCAGCCAGGCCAATTCCCTGCCCTCCGAATCCGGCAATCCTCACCTCTTTTCTCACTGTTCCTCCTTAAACCGAGGTGGTGTGTATGGTAATTGATCCCGATCGACGAAATTGCCAACGTAGATCTCTCGTTCCTCGCGAAGGTCGATGCCCACGTGTTCTATTCTGGTATCCTTGTCAACCAAGACACAACGATCCCGGTACATGGATAGCTCTGCCAGGGCGTCCTCAATACGATTCGATTTACCAAAACCCACCGGACAGGGTGATAACACTTCGATGAAAACAAAACCGGGCTTGTTAAAGCCTAACAATATCTCTTGCCTAACCTGGCGGGCATGCAAAGCGGTCCAACGCGAAACGTAATTGGCCCCAGCCGCTGATAAGAGGAAAGGCAGGTTGAAAGGTAGCTCGGGATTTCCAAAGGGCGCGGTGGTTGCCATGGCACCTAAAGGTGTAGTCGGCCCTGCCTGACCACCAGTCATGCCATAGGTGAAATTGTTGACACAAATGACCTTGATGTCGNNGCACACCAGATATGGGGCATCCGGTCAGTCCGGATGACGCCGTCTAGCGGGTGCCGCTCGCTGATTTGAACCTCAGACACCGTTGGCCTCCTCGATGGCCTGCAGGATTGGTTCAGGGGCTATCATCGAGCCGCCAGCATGGAAGATGCCTTTGACTGGCCCTCTGATGATGCGCTCGATTTCCAAAGCAATCTGTCCCAGATTCATCTCGGCCACGATGAATGAATCGACGGTCATCGCCAGTTCCTTCAGCCGCTCTTCAGGGAATGGCCAAAGAGTAATCGGTCGTAAAAGACCGGCCCGGATCCCTTTCTGCCTAGCTAGCCGGACAGATCGTCGGGCCGAACGAGCAGTGCAACCATAAGCGATTACCACGATATCTGCATCGTCGAGATAATATTCATCTACTCGAATGATATTTTTGGCGTTATCTCGTACTTTATTTTTGAGACGGGTCACCAGATCATGATGGGTCGTGGCTGTCATGTCCGGATACCCTAAAGCATCGTGGGTCAGGCCGGTGAAGTGCAACTTGTAACCTTCACCGGCATGGGCTATGGGAGGCACAAGGTCGTCGTCTTCAGCCAAAAAGGGCAAAAAGCGGCCGTTCGGCGGAGCTATTGGTCGTTTTCTGGGCCAATAGGGTATTTCACCTGTTGCAGGGATCTCAACCCGTTCCACCATATGCCCGACAACTTCATCGGCCATCAGCAATACCGGAACACGGTAGCGATCGGCCGTGTTAAAGGACAGTACGGTGAGATCGAACATCTCTTGCGGTGACCAGGGAGCATAAGCCACGATAGCGTAATCCCCGTGGGAACCCCAGCGAGCTTGCATTACATCAGATTGTCCGGCCATGGTCGGCAAGCCAGTGGAGGGGGAACCCCGCTGGATATTCACTAGAACGCAGGGGATTTCCATCATCACCGCCAAACCGAGATTTTCCATCATCAGGCTAAAACCCGGGCCAGAAGTGGCCGTCATCGCCCTGGCTCCCCCAGCCGAGGCACCAATGACGGCCGCCGTGCTGCCCAGCTCATCTTCCATCTGGATGAAAACCCCACCGACTTCAGGCAGCCTTCGGGCCAGGCGTTCGGCAATCTCTGTAGATGGCGTAATTGGGTAACCGCCAAAAAAGCGACAGCCGGCCGCCAGAGCCCCTTCAGCGCAGGCGTGATCCCCGTGCATAAAGTGTTGCCCTGTTAGAACGGTCTGTTTGCTCACACCGGAACCTCTTGGGTGTAGATCGCAAAGTCAGGGCAAATGAGGGAACAAAATTGGCAATGAACGCAGTCTTCCGCTTTGCCCGGGATGACTTCCGGCAAGTGATATCCTCTCCCGTTCGATTTTGAGGATTCCCGGAGGACTTTTGCGGGACAGTAAGCGATGCAAATACCACAACCTTTACATCGATCGGGGATGATGTAAACCTGGCCCTTTGGTACGTGAGCACGCTGTCGGTCCAGCGGCTCCCTTCCGAATTGTTCCATCGATGTACCCCAGTACTAGCCCCATGTTCCAGCGGAACCTTTTCCGCCACTCTTAGTGTGCCAGATTCCGGATTCAGGTCCTAGTGATAACTGACAGGTATTGGACTGACGAAAGTCACATACAGNNAATGCCGATCAAAATGGCCAAACCGGCCAAAACCCTTTGGTATTTGTTAAAACGTTCCACGTCTGTCAACACCATATAGGCTCCGGTCAGGGCATGGATCAAGACGAAAAACAGGAAGGCGATGTCAATCCCCTTCCACAGCGGTTGATTCATTCGCACGAGGATGCGGTTGAAGTCGATATGAAATGGCGGATAGTGCACCACGATCATATGAATCGTTAAAAAAACCAACAACGCTATGGCGCTAACTCGTTGCATTTGGAAGATTCGCATCTTGAAACTCCTAAATTGGACCGGCCTATCCCTCCAAAGCGAAGAGTAAGATCGGGATACCACCAGCAATAACCAGGATGGCAGATATGGCAAAAATAGCATAAAACAAGCTCTTTCGATATTCCGTTACATCAAAGTAGTGGACAATGATCAATCGAATGCCGTCAAATGCATGATAGACAACAGCAGCAAGAAGGGCGATCTCGGCCAACTTGAAGAAAGGCGTCTGGACCAAGTTTAACCGGGCATCAAAAGCTTCCGGTCCACTATTAACGGAGCCTATCACCCACATATGAGTGAAGAGATAGAGAACCAGAGCAACACCTGTAAATCGGCGTAATACGAAACTTATAAAGCCAGTGCTTTTGTACATCTTTTTTTCCCTCTAAGAATAGTTGGCATCAACAAGGTGACCATGATCTCCAATCTTAATCAACCACGATCGGATTTTGAAGTGACCGCTGGCGTTGCACACGAGATCGTTCATATGCCAGGCGTTTTTGTGCCAACTTGCGCAATGTCTCAATCGCTTGAGTAGGATTCAAGTCTTTGGGACAGGCGTCGATGCAATTAAAGATTGTATGGCAGCGATAAACGCCATCGCTACCGGCCAGATCTGCCAGGCGTTCGGCCGATGCTGCGTCGCGAGGATCCTTGACCCGCAAAAAGGCTTTCAACAAGGCATGAGGCCCGATATATCCTTTGGTTAATCCAATGACCTGGCAAGCAGAGTAGCAAGCGCCACACATAATACAGGTTTCCGCGTTATTTAAGGCAGTAACTTCTTCTGGGCTGACTCGAAATTCTTTTTCCGGAATATCTTCAGGTGGGATGAGCCAGGGTTTTACCCGCAGGTATTGTTCCCAGAAACTGCTCCGGTCTACGACCAGATCCTTTATGACAGGCAGGTATGGTAACGGGCGGATTGTGACTCGCCCATTCTTATTCAGAACATCCTGCAACGGCGTTTTGCAGACGAGAATATTGTGTCCATTAACGTTCATCGCACAACTACCACATATAGCATGGCGACAGGAACGCCGGAAAGTCAGGCTGCCATCCTGCTCGGCCTTTATCATGTGCAGTGCATCTAGCACGGTCGTGTCGCGCTCCGGGGTTAGATCGAAATTGTCGTAGTATGGTTTGTCGTCCGTGTCCGGATTAAACCGTTGGACACGAATTGTGGCTGAAACAGGTGCCATCGATTTCGCTCCTTGTGGCCAGGATGGAATGTTCCTGGCAAGATCAATATTTCCGTTCCTGAGGCGGGTAACGTTCCCAGTCGACGTAAACAGGTTTATAACTCAAAGATGGACCGACATCGGTCTTTTTCGCCAGAGTATGTTTGAGCCAATTCTCATCATCACGCTTGGGAAAGTCAGTTCGGGCATGGGCGCCTCGACTCTCTTTCCGTTCCAAGGCCCCGGCGACGATAACCTCGCTGAAGTCAAGCAGGTGGGCTGTCTCAATGGCCGCTAATAAATCCGTGTTAAAGCGATGGCTTTTATCCATGACTCTGGCACCCTTAAAACGGTCCTGTAATTCANNTTGTCCGTCATGTGAGATTTGAGCTCTTGAGCGATCACTTCAACTGATTCAGTGCCAGGATTGTCAAATATATCTTTGATTCGACGCTCATTTCGCCTATCCGGATCGCCTGAAATCGGCGCTAACTCAGCCCCACTATTGATAAATTCGGCGATCGCCTGTCCGGCCCGCCGACCAAAAAGAGAGGCTTCTAAGAGGCTGTTGGTGCCCAGCCTGTTGGCCCCGTGAACGCTGACACAAGCACATTCCCCGGCAGCGTAGAACCCGATAATCGGCGTACCGGCAGCATCGGCCAACACCTGTCCATCGGCATCGGTTGGGATTCCACCCATGCTATAGTGGGCGGTGGGTTGGATCGGGATGGAATTATCGATGGGATCAACCCCGACAAAATCGATAGCCAGCTCGCGCACTTGAGGTAAACGAGCCAGGATCTTTTCCCTTCCTAGATGGCGCAAATCCAGATAGATCCCCTGGCCGTCTGGCCCGATCCCCCGCCCTTGGTCGATCTCAGTCTGTTCGGACCGGCTAACCAAATCGCGGGGAGCCAACTCCATTTTGTCGGGGGCGTAGTTTTCCATAAAGCGCTGGCCGCTGTTGTTAGTTAGATACCCTCCCTCCCCCCGGCAAGCCTCGCTCATCAAAATACCATGGCGATAAAGACCAGTTGGATGGAATTGGACAAATTCCATATCCATGAGCGGCACACCGGCATTGTAGGCGATGGCGACCCCATCACCAGTGTTGGCGTAGGCATTGGAGGTGATCTTGTATGCCCGGCCGTATCCGCCTGTACCAAAGAAGACAGCCTTGGCCCTCATGGTGTAAAGTTTGCCGGTCAGAATTTCTAGGGCAACAATGCCACGACAAATATCCTCCTCAATGATGAGGTCGAGACAATACCATTCATCGTAAAATTTCACGCCATGGCGCCGGGCTTGTTCGTGGATAGTGTGTAAGAGAACGTGTCCGGTGTAATCCTTGGAATAGTTGGCTCTAGGGGCGCTATGCCCGCCGAATCGTCGCTGGGCGATACGGCCGTCGGGCAACCGGCTAAAAACACATCCCATATGCTCATACTCGTAGATGATCTGTGGAGCTTCTTTCACCATGATCTCGATAGCATTTTGATCTCCTAACCAATCTGAGCCTTTGATCGTGTCAAACATGTGCAGTTCCCAACTGTCTACTGGATCTGCTCCAACCGGTACCATTTCCAGCGGCCCTCGGGGGCCGGAGTCAGGCACAGGGCGAACGTTATTCAGAGCAGCAGCGATGCCTCCTTGAGCAGCGCCACTGTGCGATCGTAATGGATGAATTTTAGAAAGGACCCCAATGTCCTTGACCCCTTGTTTAGCGGCCACCATTGCCGCCCAAGAACCGGCAAGGCCCGCTCCAACGATGACAACATCATGGGTGATAGTTTCGGTGTTTGTCATTTTTGTATCCTTTATCGTTCAATTCCCGCCAAACCTAGAATCCAGGAGTAAGTATAAGAAAGCAAGATCCCACCGGGTAGTTGCAAAGATCACTACTTTTATGACGAATGTCACTATATGGTTTATTTCTAAAATATTTGGAGATCGATAAGCGCTGTATGAGGACGAGCGTTCGCGTATCAACGCCTCTGGATTCTCATCCAGCTAGAGCAATNNTCTGAGTGGACGAAAGTCCACGTTACTAGCCACTGGATTCCTATCGAGCTAGAGCGTTCGAGAAGAGGGAACGGATTATAAAACTCGACCGAAAACATGGTCGGTGAGCTAATCACACCAGGAAATTATTAGCTGCTTTAGTAAACCTGTAACTTAATTGTAGCCTTCCGAGAATACGTCGATCATCAAGCGAGCATCGCCGAGGGGGTACAAGATGGGACACGTACAACCATTATCGATATATTCCCTGACCTTGGCTTTGACTTCCTCCGGTGAACCGCTGGCAGTACACATCTGAACGACATCATCGGGCACCAGATGCATGGCCGATTCGATTTCCTCATCCGTTGCCGGCCAGGTCAATACTTCATGGATCTCGTCCAACAATTCTTGACTAACGCCGCTAGCTTTCATCAAGTGGGGTTGCTGACCGAGATATTGAGTCATCATCTTACGGGCTCCATCAAGCGCCTTTTTCCGGTCGTAATCGACCGAACATATCATAAGTTGCGGACGGTCAATATCGTCTAAAGATCGCCCTGCTAATTTCGCACCGCGCTCGAGGGCATCCATAGCCCTTAAATTATAAGCCGGGTTAACCAAGTAATTGAGGCAGACGCCATCGGCTATCTCACCGGCCA
>DOXE01000048.1 GCA_003519205.1 Chloroflexota bacterium | reverse complement strand
AAGCTCTTAAGCCGGCCATGGCCGGCTTAAGAGCTTTTAACATGAAAGGCATCAATCTGACCATTCCTCACAAAATTGAGGTGCTCAATTATCTGGACGAGATCGCGCCAGATGCCCAACTCATGGGAGCGGTGAACACGGTGCGTGTGGAAAACGGCAAGTTGATTGGCGAAAACACGGATGGCAAGGGTTTTCTCCGATCCTTGAGAGATGATGCCGGAATGGATCCATCCGGGAATCATGTGGTCATCCTGGGTGCAGGAGGCGCCGCCCGAGCAATTGCCGTCGAGCTGGCTTTAGCCGGGGCAGAACAAATCACGATAGTTAATCGCACGGCCGATCGTGGGGGAGCGCTGGCCGATCTCATCAACCAGAAGACAAATGTCAAGGCTATTTTCCATCATTGGACAGATGTTTATGCTTTACCAGGGATTACGGACATATTGGTTAACGCGACTTCTATCGGCCTCTTTCCCGACGTCGAGGCCAAGCCCAATATTCAATATGATACCATCACCAGCCAGATGGTAGTTTGTGATGTCATACCCAACCCGCCCAGGACACTTTTCTTAGCCGAGGCTGAAGGACGCGGGGCGAATACATTAGATGGCCTTGGCATGTTGGTCTATCAAGGGGCGATTGGCTTCGAGATGTGGACGGGTCAGAAAGCCCCGGTGGCCGCCATGCACCAGGCACTGGCCAATGTGTTTGATCGATGAACGCACTTGAGATGAACGAAGAAGCCCGGGCCTCGAAACAAGTTACTTGCCAGAGGTCTTGGGCCGGATTTGGTTGGACAAGATCCAGTTACTTCTTGTTGAGTGCCTTTCTGGCCACTTTATTTCTCCTGGCCACTATCTGGTGGCCGCTGGCTGAGGAATACCTGTCTTACATCGATTGGTCCCGGCCGCTGTGGAAACAAATCGACTGGCTATTGATCGGCATTTTTTTGGCCATGTCAACCCTAATCATGGCTGGGGCCGACATCAAGGCTGATGTCTGGATATTAACTGTAGGCCTGCTGGGTGGGCTGATTATCGAAAGTTGGGGAACGCAAACGGAATTATGGACCTATTACACCTTGGAAAGGCCACCATTGTGGATCATCCCGGCCTGGCCGATTGCCAGCCTGTCCATCGACCGCCTGGTTCGATTAATCGGTAAGGCCACACCAGGCTGGCTATCCGGCCGGTCCTTTCGCCTGGCCTATTGGTCCATCTTCCCCTCTTACTACATGCTCATGTTAATATTTGTCTGGCCTACCGTCGGTAAGCCGTTGACGGTGATGGCCTTGTTGCTTTGTGCCTTACTCATCCTCACTCCTACCAACCACCGCCTGGCAGTCCTGACTTTTCTGGCCGGTGCAGTCCTCGGTTACTTTTTGGAAAGGTGGGGCACCACCCGGCTGTGTTGGACCTACTATACCGGCCAAACGCCACCTCTATTTGCCGTATTGGCCCATGGGATGGCGGCCGTCGCCTTCTGGCGATCCGCCGTTCTTCTCAGAAAGGTCACTCTTGGATTGTGGACGCCTGCGATCAGGAATTGGCAAAGGCGAGGTTTTGCCGGTCAACATTCTGGAAAAGTCCCATGACAGATACTGGTCTATACCCCTTGACCTTTACGCCTGTTCTGAAAGATTACCTGTGGGGCGGCCGCAATCTGGAGCGGATTGGCCGCTCCTTACCCGAAGGTGTTATCGCCGAGAGCTGGGAAATCGCGGGTCATGAGGATGGTACAACCACCGTAAACAACGGCCGTTTCGCCGGCCAACCTCTAACCGAAGTGCAAGCCCAGTTGGGCCTGGACCTCATCGGCCGCAACTGCGCCTGGGCCCAGGAACGCGGCAAATTTCCCCTCTTGATAAAGATCCTGGACGCCAACCGGCCGCTTTCAGTTCAGGTTCATCCCGACGATACTTATGCCCTGGCTCATGAGGGAAATGAGCTAGGCAAAACGGAGATGTGGGTCATCTTGTACGCCGAACCTGGTGCCCAGCTCATCCTGGGCCTGAAAAATGGCACGACACCAGACGCATTCCGCCGGGCAGTTGATCAGGGCCAATTGGAGCCATTTTTGCACTATTTGCCCATCAAAAGCGGCGATCATGTCTGCGTGCCGGCCGGATCGCTGCATGCCATCATGGGTGGCTCGCTCATCGCCGAAATTCAGCAAAACTCTAACACCACTTACCGGGTTTATGATTGGAATCGCGTCGGAGCGGATGGCAAGCCGCGTCCCCTNNCGTAACCAGTATTTCATCACCGAACGCGTCGAAATGATCCGAGGTTCGGTCTTTGAAGGCATTTGTAATGGGAAAAGTCTAGAAATCTGGGGCACTATCAAAGGGACGGCCGAGGTCAATGGAATGGTCCTGGAAGCGATTCGATTCACCTTATTACCGGCCGCCTTGGGCCACTTTTCGGTGAAGGCTGTGGCGGAAACAACTCTGCTGCGCACCTATGTCGGCTAACAATCAAAAAATGCATCAGTTTTCGATACGATTACTATGNNGTTAAGGGGGATTCTATGTCTTTTGAAGATAACAAAGAGTTGGTTCGGCGAATTATTGATGAAGTCATGAATGCCGGAAACATTGCCCCTACCGCCGACTTTTTCAACGGCCTAGATTCATAACATTCAAACAGGGTCCGCTACGATTTCAGATCCGCCAGCAACTGGCTTGCCGACGAACCCAACATCATTGTGTCAATTCCGGCGACGATCAACGTGTAACCCCGATCGATAAATGGCCTCACTGATTCAGGTGTAATACCAAAAATTCCCAGCCTGATTCCCGCTTGAAGAGATGCTTTTGTGACTGTCTGAATAGCCTGCTGGACTTCTGGATCGTGTACCTGACCCAGCTTGCCAAGGCTGGCTGAGAGATCGTAAGGTCCAACGAATATGGCGTCGACGCCAGGAACTTTGGCGATCGACTCGATGTTGGCTACCGCCTCGATATGTTCTACCTGAACGATTACAGCCACGTTTTCATTGGCCGCGTCCAGGTACTCCTGGAAACCGAGGCCGTACTGGTGTGCTCGGGCGACACCTACTCCCCGGGAACCATCAGGCGCGTATTTGGCCAAACGAACCACATCTTCGGCATGCCTGGCACTATTTACCAAAGGGGCAATGATACCAGCCACGCCAATATCCAGAGCCTGTTTGATGGGCACTTCGGAGGCTTCAGGCAATCGAACGATACAAGGACATCCTTTACCGGCTGCTTGTACGATATGCTGGATATCGAGCATAGCCAGCGGTGCATGTTCAGCATCAATAAATAGCCAGTCGAAGCCGATCCCGGCCAACAATTCAGCCACTTCTGGCGAATTAATCGTGACCATCGTCCCAACCAATAAATCGCCACTTCTTAATCGATTTCGAAAATGATGATCCATCAATAATCCTTTAAATCGTTTCTTGCAATTGGGAAAGCCGCTACTCTGTGCCTGGTCGACGCCGATATGGACTCCCTCGGCCGGGAAGATTTCTGGTTAAGAAACGAGGACCTGAGGGTTGAGCTCGCACTAGACGACGAACTGTTGACCATCGAACAATGGTATTGGAGACAATTGAACTTCCTGGAATCACACAGGTTTTTCACTACCGGAGCCAGGTTGTTACGCCGGGAGCAGAAGCTAAAAAACATCAAAGAGTTGAAACGGCGTTTAGCCCAATTCTGTGAGGAAATTTAGAGAAGGCTGGATTGTCGTCCAGCTAGAACCCTTTAAAAACTCGAGGAACGCACCAATTAATCCTGGCATGCCTGACAACGGCCATAGATCTCTAACAAGTGGCCGTGAATCTCGAAACGATAGTGGCTGCTGACTGCCTGTTCTATCTCCCTCAACACACATTGGTCGAATTCAATCACCTGGTTACACTGCGAACAAACCAAATGGTGGTGATGCCCATTATCCATCAGTACGTAATGTGCAGCGGCCGATCCTTGATAAACGGGTCGAATGAGACCGAGCTCTGTCAGAAGATCAAGCGTTCGATAGACTGTCATCCGGCCGACGCCAGGATGATTTTGACGTACGATATCGACCAGTTTGTCCGCGCTCACATGCCCTTCACTATCGATTAGGCCAGCCAGAATAGCTAGCCGGGCGGCCGTCAAACGGTATCCTTCTTCCTCTAGTTTGCTAGACATTATAATGACACGATCGGTCATAAGTCACCTATCAAGATTAGACACTCCTATCAAACCTGAGAGCGGACACGGGTCCAAACCACTCCTCTTCCTGGAGCAATTAAAAATACAATGAGGAAGATCACGGATGCCGCTAAAACAACGGCCGGGCCTGTGGCGATATCCAAATGAAATGAAGCATAAATGCCGGTAACGCCCGATATGGCACCAATAAAGGCCGCCACCAACATCATAGACGGCAAGCGTCGAGTCAATAAGGAGGCGGCCGCTGCCGGGGTGACAAGCATNNTCAAAGGAGATAACCAGGAATTCTTTATAAAATAGAAAAATTACCGATAAGACGATACCACCCAATAGCAACGTCACAATCAAGTCTGTGGTGCTGACGCCCAGCAGGTTACCAAATAAGAAATGGGCCAGATCGATGGTGTAGTTCCCGGTCACCGACAATAAAGCTACTCCTAAGGCAAAAAAACCAGCGAAAATGACGCCGATGGCCGTATCTTCTTTTATCATCCCTCTACTGGTCAAAGCGCCAATACCCAAGGCGGTGAGAATGCCCATGGCAAGTGCGCCAATTGCCAGCGGCCAACCCAACAAGAAAGCCACGACAACCCCAGGTAATATTGTATGAGCCAGAGCATCCCCGAAAAAAGCCATTCCCTGCAAGACGATGTAAGTACCCAAAACCGAACACACGATGCCGACGACGATCGCTGCCAGCAAGGCTCTTATAACAAAACTATAACCTAAGGGGTCCAAGAACAAGCCGATGAGTTCCATTGAGGTAGGTCCTATACGGTGATTTCCTCCCCATGATCACAACAACTATCAGTTATCATCAAGCTCTCTTCTTGGCCTTCCACGACATGCATNNGCCGTAAGCCACGATATGCTGATTGAGTAACATCACTAGATCGAAATACTCGCCTGCTAAATTCAGGTCATGCGTGGCGACCATTACCGTCACGGCATCGCCTCGTAAGGAGCCTAAGATATCGAGAATGGCGTCATGGCTGGGGGCATCCAGACCTGAAAACGGTTCATCCATCAACAACAGATCCGCTCCTTGAGCCAAAGCTCGGGCGATAAAAACCCGCTGTTGTTGGCCCCCGGAGAGCTCTCCAATTTGCTTCTTAGCCAGGTGAGATGCATGTACACGATCCAGGCTTTCCCGAACGATCTGCCAGTCTTGGCGACGGGGCCAACGAAATAGGCCAATTTGGCCAACCCGGCCCATCATGACGACATCTTCGACTGTAACCGGAAAAGCCCAGTCAATCTGGTTCCGTTGAGGTACGTAGGCAATACAAATATGGCAGTCCGGATCATGGCCGAATACGTTGACGCTCCCCTTATTCGGCTTAATCGTTCCGACGATGACTTTAAATAATGTACTCTTGCCCGCACCATTTGGTCCGACGACTGCCACTTGCCGTCCAGCGTCTACCCGAAAGGAGATATCTTCGAGTGCGTAGTAGTTGCCATCTGGCAGCCGGCTGGACATTGATGTGAGGCCATTTGTCCCGGAGGCATAAACTACGGAAACATCACTCACTTCCAACGTCGGCGCATTGTCCACATGTTCCACCCCGCCCGTCTTTAACCTGGTCACCAATGTACTCATGCAAACACCCCGTACCAACTGTTACGTTTATTACTGATAATTTGTATCAGTGATATTTTGTATCAATTTTAGCGTTTGGTATTGCCTTGTCAAGACGAGAAAAGAGAATTGTTCTCCGATATCACATCAACTGGCCGCTAGGCCCCAGTAAAAATGCCTTACCTGGCGGCCGATGATGGATAGGGAATAGGTTATCGCACTGAGCAAGGGGTGAAAAAAGCCATCGAGCCAAATATGCGTCAGTCCGCAAAAATAACCTCGAGAATCGTGCCGAGATC
The DNA here is from genome assembly GCA_003519205.1 of Chloroflexota bacterium. Lineage (GTDB taxonomy): Bacteria > Chloroflexota > Anaerolineae > Promineifilales > Promineifilaceae > UBA11865. The sequence continues at coordinate 5,982 of DOXE01000048.1, read as the reverse complement.
GTCTTTACCCGCGAGAATCTTCAGGTTAAAGATTTCAGTAAAGCCACAGTTTTTACAAGAGACGAAGGCGTAACGATAGGCCTGTATCTCGAGCAACCGAGAAAGTCCTGTGCCTGACATCGCCAAATGTTCGACATGTCCACCACTATGTAGACACTTCGAACAAACAAAGGCACCTGCCAAATCATCTTCAATTTTTCCCATTTCTCCAGTCCTTGATCTAATTTCCGAACCATTTACCAACTCTGTAATTTATGTGCGCAGAAAAACAGATTCGGTGTCAGCATAACATATAGCTTGACACTTCACATCGGCCGGTCGAGGGATTTACCGATTATCCAGTTGGCTAATATGCTTTCCATCACATATACTCTGGCACCCCTATCAATTGGAGAATTGGTCTAGATGACACTTTCGGCCGCTCGCCTTAAATCTGTTTTTCAGATTCGCCAGGGCGAACTCGGTTTGGTGGCCCTGCTCACCAGTCTTTTAATGGCCGCCAATGCGGGTGGCGCGGTTGGCTCGCCAGGTATCGAAGCCCTCTTTTACGCCCGTTTTGGCGTACAGTTCCTGCCTGTCATGTATATCATCCTGGGCCTGGTCTCGCCCATTATATCGATTATCATGACAGGTGTTCTAGCCAGGATACCGGGATACCGGTTGTATGTGGTTCTGCCTTTGATGATGGCCCTTTTATTACTCGGCTCTCGGTTGATTTTGATCCTAAATTTGAACTGGTTTTACGCTGTGCTATGGCTGGGCATGAGCGTTTTTTGGCTCCTTCAAAGCCTTTTTACCTGGGGTCTGGCCGGGCTTGCCTGTGATACGCGGCAAGCAAAACGCCTTTTTCCACTTTTTGGCGTCGGGGGAATCGTGGGCTTGACCCTAGGCAGCTTTTTGACCCCACCACTGGTAAATAACATCGGCACGGAAAATCTGGTGCTGGTTTGGGCATTTAGCCTGCTGCTTGCTTCGATACTAGCCCAAAGATTGGTAGTCAATTTTAATTTAAGAGCATCAGCCGATATGGGCAGCCCAACGAAATCAGGTTTGATTGACGAGTTCAAACAAGGATTTCTTTATGTGCGTTCCTCACAATTACTGCGTTGGATGTCGTTGGCAGCAATATTATTCGCCATCCTTTACTATTCGTTGGTCTTCCCCTTCGCCAGAGCTGTAACTTCAGAGTTTCCGGATGAGAATGCTGTGGCTGCCTTTCTGGGAGGGTTTCAAGGGATTGCCACTGGGGTAGCAATAGTGGCTTCTCTTTTCTTTGCCAATCGCCTTTATGCTCGATTTGGTTTCATGGCCATTATCCTGGTTTACCCCATCATCTACCTAATAGGCTTTTCAGTCGTGGCAATAAGTGCCAGTTTCACTGCCATCGTTCTCTTTCGGTTTGTCCAGGTCTTCTGGTCAGAAGGTGTATTCCAAGGCGCCAACCAGGCTATGTTCAATGTGGTGCCCCCCGAACAACGAGAAAGAGCCCGCGCTTTTATCATCGGAATTGCCAATCAGCTTGGCGTTTCTCTGGCCGGCGTTTTGCTATTGTTAGGCAATCGAATTCTGCCAACCGAGTATCTCTTTGTAATCGGCGTGGCCGCAGCGGCCCTCACCATCTACTTTGTCTGGCAGGCCAGGAAAGCCTACGGTCCTGCCGTCGTGGCTGCACTCCGCGCTGGACAGTCCCATATCTTCTTCAGCGATGAAGAACCATTTGGCGGTTTTCAACAAGATGCCAATGCGATAAATACAGCCGTCGCCGGTATCCATAGCCAAGAGGTGACCGTAAGACGGGTAGCTGCGGACATTCTGGGCCGGCTGTCTGTCCCAGATGCTACCAATGCCATGGTTGGTGCGCTGGACGATTCCGATGCCTCTGTTCGGGTGGCCTTGTTAAAAGCCCTGGGTTCCGCAGGAGCGACCACGGCTATGCTTGAAGTAGCTACCCTGCTTCAAGACCCTGAGCCCGAGGTAAGGCTGCAAGCGATCGTTACCCTATCTCAATTAACCGAATATCCCCGGGGCATTAGACGCACCATACAGCCTCTTCTGGCAGATCCCGACCCCGCCGTACGTTGTCGGACGGCCGCGACTCTGCTTAGTACCGGCCCTCATCCGGAAGCCGAGGCGATACTTATGAAGATGGCCAAAACTGGCGGCCGGTCAGGTGACGAGATATCAGAACGCATATTAGCTCTGGAAGCTTTAGCAGAGTCTGGCAGCCAAGATGCTTACCAGATCGCGGCTGACGGATTGCATGATCCTTCACCAGCCATTCGAAGGGTTTCGGCCAAACTTATTGCCCAAATCGATGCTCAGAAATGTCTGATTCCTTTGCAGCAGGCCCTAGGAGATGAGGACGAACTCGTGCGCCAGGCCGCAGCCGAAGCTTTAAGTCAAATCGGCCAGCCAGCCCTGGAGGCGACATTGACGGCGTTACGTATTCCCCAATTAGAAGAAGGAGCGTTGCTTGCTCTGCAACTCCTTCCAACTTACCAGGCAACGGCCGAAATAAAGGAATACGCCAATCAGATGGTCGATAAAGCCCTGCAATACCATGATTTGTGGCGCAATTGCCAAGGATATATATTCGGCCAACGGGGTCGCACGGCCGGCGACGAAGGGTATTTGCGGCAGCCGTATTTTGACAGTGGATTAATCCTGGCTGACTCGTTGATTTTCAACGCCCGCTATCATGGCACCAATGCCTTGCGGGCAATTGCCGTTGTCGGCAACAAGGAAGCGATAAACCTGGCCGTGGATAACCTGAGTAGCCAGGTTGCGGGCCAAAAAGCAAATGCCATGGAGACTTTAGACTCGATTGGCGATCGCGAAGTCGTAAGAAGGGTTATGCCTTTATGGGAAAGGGTCGACATTGCGATGATACCAACAGATACTCATTGGTTAGCGAAAGTATTGCAGGACAAAGATCCTTGGATACGGTCTTGCGGCGCACTCATGGCCAAGGGGATTAACAGAGAATCGCTCAAGCCTTTACTAGACGAGATGGCGGAAAATGATCCCGATGCACTCGTCCGCGAGAGTGCTCAATCCAAGGCTTATGGAGTAAGTGACATGGATACCATACATACTCTTTCCACAATGGAGCGCGTCTTGTTCTTACACCGTGTCCCACTTTTTGCCAATCTTCCGCCGAATGACTTAAAACAAATCGCCATGATAGCAGGGGAACGAACTTTCAGTGAAGGCGCGATTATCGCCGAACAAGGTGAGGCTGGCGACATCTTATACATCATCGTCTCAGGCGAGATTTTGGTTACAGCCATCGATGAGGATGGCCATCAAACGGAGTTAGGCCGGAGACACACTGGTGAATATGTGGGCGAGATGGCCATTATAAGCGATGAGGTTCGCATGGCCAGTTTAACAGCCTTAGGCGAAGTGCGAACCTTGTGTATCAGCCAGTCCCAGTTCAAGGAGATACTAAGGCTGCGCCCCGAAGCCAGCCTGGCTGTTATGAGTGTGTTATGCGAGCGTCTACGGGAGCTAAGTTAGTCACTCCAGAAATACAACAAATAGGCCCAAAGTACAATTTTTTTATAATTTGTTTAGGCGTATAGTGGTGGTTAGCAGTCGCACATAAAAGGATAGTGCCGTGCGAATATCTGATGACCTAGCAAAAGTATTAAAAACACCCATGACGGTCGACGAGCTTGGGATACCCAAGTCAATGCTTGTAGACCTGATCTTTCGTGTGCTATTCCGCGAAGGAGATGTCAGTCTGACCCGTTTTGGCGAAGTTTTGCACTTGCACACCCAGTTGTTAGACAGTGTGCTGGCCCATCTGCAACGGGAACATCTGCTCGAGATCACCAAAGCGGGAGGCTTGGGGCGGCTCAGCTTCACGTATGCGTTGACCGATGCAGGCATGAAGCGAGCACGCGATGCTTTAGAAAAGAGCCATTATATTGGACCCGCTCCGGTAGATCTAAAATCGTATACCGATGGAATCCACCTGCAAACCAATGATCGCATTCCTGTAACGCCAGATCAAGTTAAGAATGCCCTGCAGCCACTAGTTTTGCCGGAGAACTTTCATCGACGCATTGGCCCGGCCGTCAGTTCAGGATCATCCCTTTTCCTATATGGTCCACCGGGTAATGGCAAGACGACCGTCGCCCAATTGCTAGGTGAGATGCTGGGCAATGCCGAGTCAATTTACTTGCCATATGCCCTTGCCGTCGGTGGTCAGATCATCCAGATCAATGATCCTCTGGTCCATATCCCATGGGTAGACAAGACGCCGTCGACGAATGGCGGGCAACCATCTAGTAGCATTAATCCGGGAGTGACAAATAACAAACTTGATCGTCGTTGGGGACTGTTTCAACGCCCGGCGGTGATGGTTGGCGGCGAGTTGACTATGGATGCCCTCGACCTACGATTTGAGCCTGTAGCCAAATTTTACGAAGCACCACTCCAACTCAAAGCCAATGGTGGCATGTTCCTGATCGACGATTTTGGCCGGCAACAAATCGGTCCTGACAAGCTGCTTAATCGATGGATCGTGCCGCTTGAATCTGAAATCGATTTTCTACGCCTACAATCCGGACAAACGGTGGAAGTGCCATTCCGGCAATTGATCGTGTTTTGTACCAACCTCGATCCCAGCGACTTGGTCGACGGCGCCTTTCTAAGACGGATTCATATGAAAGTAGAGGTTGGCGGACCAGACGAGAAGAAATTCTTTCAAATCTTTGTCGATGCCTGTAGAAGCTATAAGATGCCTTTCGATAGAGAAGGCTTCATGTACTTACTGAAGGCCTGGTACCGGGAAACGGATCGGGTCATGCAATCGGTTCACCCCCGGGACATCGTCAAAACCATCGTCGCCATTTGTGAATACGAGGGGATTCGCCCGCAGCTCACCCCAGAGCTGATCGACGAGGCTTGCCAGAGCTACTTTGTCGATTTAGGTTGAGCCATAAAATTCTTGAGGAGGATCTCCAAGCTAGTTTCCTAACGCCCGGAATCCTGTCGAGCGACTCTTAGGTACCCCTATGTCGTGATTACCGGCAAACCTTGCCGGCTGATGGTTCAAAGAGAAACCCTTCTATCTTCCTTTCTAATCTATGGCGTGCATGACAATTTGCCTTGAACTATAGTTACAAGCAAACGAATTGCGAATCGTTATTGAATGGCTCAATCGCGGATAAAGTAAAAACCCCATGATAAAGGAGAAAATGAATGAAAACGTGGCTGGAAAAACTATTAAGATCGTTCGGCCGTTTCCTGCTTTGGGATTTAATACGAGATGAGCGTACAAGACCACTATTTATCTGGGCCGGTATTCTCATCTTTTTAGGTTCTGCCGTCTTTCACTGGTTGGAAGATTGGAGCTGGGTCGATTCATTCTACTTTAGCGTTATTTCTTTGACCACAGTAGGATATGGCGATTTCACACCGACAACGACTTTGACCAAGATACTTGCCGTATTTTATGTATTGAATGGGGTAGGCATCTTGCTAGCATTCCTGGACACAGCGGCTGAGGTTCGTCGGGAGCGTTTGAGGAAGCAACGGGGGCAAGAAGTAGCATAAGCAGGAATAGACTCGTAAAATGACGTTCGATATAAAAATGGGCAGGCAATCTGCTTCACTCTTTCGGCCGAGGCCTCCTAGTGTCAAGCGGCTTTCATTTTTGGTAGCCAGCGTTTTCGCATTGGTCTTAACGGCTTGCGGCCAGTCTCTATCAAATGGGGAAAATTCGATCGTGATACCACCAACGCCAACCCGCATCTCAACCCCTATTGCCACCATAACTGAAATACAAGTACAGCCAACACCCTTGCCCACCGCCACGATATTATCGGCCGATAACGCTACGAAGGCGGTTACTTCCACCAAGGAAACATGTACACACTCCTACTTCTTCGAGCCAAAACCGGCCAAGTGCCCACTCGACGAACCCACTATCAGTGCGGCGGCCGAGCAGCCATTTGAAGGCGGGGTGATGAT
>DOXE01000093.1 GCA_003519205.1 Chloroflexota bacterium | reverse complement strand
AGGGTTTCGACTCGATGGCGCATTTCCCGGGCTGCTTTATTGGTAAAAGTGACAGCCATGATGCGCCAAGGGGCAATATCTAGTGCGCGAATCAAGTAGGCGACGCGGTAAGTTAGGACGCGAGTTTTGCCACTTCCCGGGCCTGCCAACACCAGTACAGCTCCGGATCCAGCTTCTACAGCCAGCCGTTTAGATGAATTTAGATCATCAAGTATTTCCATTGTTTAGCAATTATATTCATAATAATTAAAACGGGAACGCTTGGTTTGACATGTATGTGGCGCTCTGCTAGAATCCGCTGCGCTAGCGGGCCCATTCGTCTAGCGGCCTAGGACGCGGCCCTCTCAAGGCCGAAACACGGGTTCGAGTCCCGTATGGGCCACAAATTTAGAAGGCAGGCTTCGCTGAGGGATAGGCGAAGCCTTTTTTAGTTACTGACATGGTCATAACCCGAGGCTATGCCTAAACAAGCCCTTAATTAACCTTTCACCCGTCAGATAGCCGCGTCGAGAATCGCACCAGAGCTAGTCATCTAATGACGACCAACGTTGAAGAACCAATCGAAGTTATCGACCGGGCGCGTTATCGCCAGATTCTGATATTCTTTGCCGGTGTTATCGCTAACATCATCTGGTGGGATCTTCTGGTTGGGAGGCTGTTCAAGGGACCAGTTCGGCGGGGTCGATCCGAGCGATACCGGCGTATGTCCCGCCGTTTTCGTGAGGTGGCGATTGACATGGGGGGCGTGATGATCAAGCTGGGCCAGTTTCTCAGTGCCCGTGTCGACGTTTTGCCACCAGAGATCACCGAAGAATTGGCCGGTCTTCAAGATGAAGTCCCTCCCGTCCCCTTCGACGAGATAGAGTTAGTCCTAACTGAAGAATTAGGAGACGTAAGCGCGCATTTCACCCATTTCTGGGCCAGTCCATTGGCGGCCGCCTCCTTGGGCCAGGCTCATAAAGCCCGCCTTGTGCCCTCCGAGGCCAACGGATTCGATCCCTATGCCCAAGCTGTTGTCGTGAAGGTGCAGCGGCCGAAAATCGAAGACATCGTCAGAACGGATTTAGCTGCCTTACAGGTCGTTTCTCGTTGGGTAATGCGCTACAAACCGATTCGCCGACGGGCCAACGTGCCGGCCCTAATGGAAGAATTCTCGTCGACGATGTGGGAAGAGTTAGATTACATCAGCGAGGCGGATAATGCCGAACGCTTTGGNNCGGCCGGTGTCGATAGGGGGGAGGTTGCCGTGAGATTGCTGGATGCCTATTTCTATCAGATCTTCAAAGAAGGTTTCTTCCATGCCGATCCCCATCCGGGTAACCTGTTTATCCAGCCAGTAAGACCAACACCCGGTGATTCTAACGGACGCCCAAGCCCCTTTATATTGACCTTTGTTGATTTTGGCATGGTGGGCCATATTGAAGATTTTATGGGCGAAAACTTGCGCCGGGTTATCGTCGCGATCTCCCAACGGGATGCCAGAGCTCTAACCGAAGCTTACAACGATTTAGGGTTTTTTCTGCCAGGCAGCGACCTGGATCGAATAGCAGAAGCCCAGGATCAGTTACTAGATCAGATTTGGGGGCGAAGTATCGCAGAACTTAGCCAACCTGATCCGGAAGAAGTCCAGGAGTTTAGCCGGGAATTTCGCGATATCATGTTCGAGTTTCCATTTCAAGTACCCCAGGATTTCATATTTTTGGGCCGGGCCCTGGGTATGCTATCCGGCCTCTCCACCATGCTCGATCCTGATATCAATCCCTGGCAATTGGTGGAAAAGTATGGGCGGGATTTAATTCGTAGTCAGGAAGGCCTGGAGTTCAGTCTAGCAACATTGGCCGAATGGGCACGGATTTTAATATCGATGCCGTCCCGGTTAGATCGCCTGTTGACCGCAGCCGAATCCGGCCAGTTGCGGGTTCAAATGGCCCGAGATCGCTCTACGCTGCGCCAGTTGGATCGCATCGAAAGGCGGTTAAGCCGGCCTAATTGGAGCTTATTAGCCGCTGTTTTCCTCCTCTGTGGTACCTTGTTTTATGTGAATGATGAGGTTGCTTTGAGTGTCGTTTTTTGGGTGTTTGCCGGGTTGTTTCTGCTTTTGACTTTGTTTCGTCGCGAATAATGTCTAACACCTTGCTGGTCTCATAAAAGAACTGCAAAGTTTCTGTGACTATGAGGTATTCAAGACTTGGCTTGTTCCTCCATCTCGAGCCCCTGATGCCTTGTCTCCAGGCCCCTTTTCTGTAACAAAGCACCTAATAGGCTGAGCACAACGCCCACGTTAATCATGATGTCGGCTACGTTAAAAATACCAGGTCGAATGGGGGTTTGAATGAAGTCGAGCACCTGACCGGCTGTCACGCGATCGATCAAGTTACCCATGGCTCCGCCAATGATCAGCGCCAGGCCAATGCGAAGAAGCCATTGTGACCGGGGAACCCGGACCAGGTATATGAATAATCCGATCACGATGACAATTGATAGCCAGCCGACAATGGGACCGATACCTTGTAGCAAGCCAAAGGCAATACCCTGGTTATAGGTTGGATAAAGGGTTAGCAGGGAATGAACCTGGGTGGGACCATTTTCGGCCAGATATGTCGCCGCCCATAGTTTGGATAAGCGGTCAGCGGCAAATGCCAGTAATATCAGGATATAGGGCAGCATGGTTTAGCCCCCGTTTCAGATCCGGTCAATATCCCCTCAAGGTTTATTGGTTTGACCTCGTTGGCCGAGAAAGTGACGTACCCTATCTGCTAAGTTTGGTGGTTGGTCAACCTGCAACTTCTTACGTAGTTGAGACAATGATGGTTCGGTCAACTTGGTTCCATCGGGAAAAATCAATGTTGGAACACTGGCGTAACCGCCGTTGATCTCGATCAAACGTGCACGAGACTCGCCGTTTCCATCAATATTAATTTTATGAACGGCGATCTCGTTGTTGTCGAGAAACCTTTCCACACTTAGAGAATGGGCACACCACCTGGATGTATAAAGGGTGATCTTTTCCGTTGACGGATTACTCATAATAAGTCAGGGTCTCTTCAACACGATTATAAAAGGGAAGATTGTTAGGACTCTATTCTGCCGGATCATCCGCGTCGGTGGTCTGGCTTACTTCTTCCGCTTCATACTCCTCTTTGGTAATGAAACGGCCACCCTGCATATCGACATTGACTAGGTTGAAGCCCCGGTCGAAGTGAGCCACGGTTGGAATGCGCTGGAAGCAACGACTATCTACAATTGTTTTGTGCCATTCATAGCCATCACCCGCCCGAACCAGGTCATATTCCTTGTGTATGCGTAATCGTACCTTCGCCCCGCACTGGTCGCATTGAACGTAGACGAAAAAACCTTCTTCTTCTGTCTCATCGCTGCCAAATAGTTTCTGTAAAAATCCCATGGGCTAATTCTACTGTGATAGATTCATCTGGCAAATCGCTGGCTTACCGTCAATTGGCGGGAAAAGCGCGTTTGCTTCCCTCTTGCAATTGGGCTAGACTACATGACATAATCTACTTGAAGTGCCGGTAACTACATAGGAAAAAGGATGGGGGATTTCAGATTCGAGGTCTGGCCCACTGAATATCCAGTTATAATTCAACACTTTGGGGTCAATCCGCGAAATTACGCACAATTTGGCCTACCTGGGCATGATGGCATCGATATCCAAGCGCCGACGGGTAGCAAAATCTTTTGTGTTGCGCCAGGAGAAGTCTTTCGTATTCACGAAAAGCCAACTGGCCATAATTATGGCATTCATGTCCGTGTAGCCCATCAGGATGGTTATCAAACTGTTTATGCACACCTGCAAAAGATTTTCGTTCGCCTGGGACAGATCGTCGAAGCAGGCACGATCCTTGGATTGGCGAATGAAACTGGCAACAGCTTCGGTCCTCATCTGCATTTATCCCTCAAAAAGAAAGGCGCCAGAGTTGACAATTGGCCTTATGAAATTATCGATCCCACACCTTACCTTTTACCACTCCTGGGATGGAAAAAGCCGGCCGGTCCATATGTTGAAGGCTGGTTGTTAACTGAATCCATCTTCATTCAAGATGAGCTGGCTCAAGTGAATGAAGGAGGAGCAACCCTCTACGTCAATCCCTCTAAAAGCAAATTAGTTCCCTCAGGCACCATCATCATCGTCGTCTCGCAGAAAAAACCATTTACCCGGGTCCGGATCCCCCTGGCGGCTATTGGCGTGGACGACAAATCCGCGCCAAAGCCGGCCGCCGAACCCCCGCCAATCGTCTCCACTGTGGACGGTTGGGGTTGGAAGCGATTCTTGACCCTGGCTGGCAAGCAAGCCATCGTCGGTCCCCATGGGGTCAATTTGCGAACCAGACCCGATCAAACAGCAACCAATATTGGCATGGTAAAAGCCAATAGCACTGTTAGCCTGATAGGGATGCCCAAAGATTTATACGTACCGATACGCGTACGGAGGAACGATTTTCAGGAGCCGGTAGATCTGCCTGAGCCACCACCAGATCCGGGAACTATCCCTCCGCGAGATGGTTATATGGGATGGGTTTTAACTCAATTTCTCAGTACAATCAGCAAACGCCGGGCTTTAACTTCCCGCCTGGGCGTCAATCTTCGCAGCAAACCGGACAGATCTGGGCAGAATATTGGCCTTGTCAAGGCCTTTGCTACCGTAAGCCTGGCCGGACCCCCTCGGGGGGAGTATACGCCTATACTAATCCGAAAACAGGATGTATTAAATGCTGTCGTTCCGATGCCGGATGTAGACAAGCCAGATCCATGGCCTGATGGTACGCCACCAGACCCTGCTCCAAAACCGGATCATGATACGACGCCTGGCTGGTCTTTTACGAACGGCCTTTACATCACGGGAAATCAAGCAAAAGTTGCCCGCTTCGGCAGTAATCTTAGGGAGGCGCCGCGGCGCGATGCGGATAAGGTCGGTTTTATCCCGGCCGGAACTACCATCATAGTCACTGGCCCAGCCAAGGGGGAGTATACGCCGGTTCGTGTCCGGGATGATCTCTTGCAACCGCCGAAAGATGATGATAGCGTGCCCGATCCCGACACTCAGACGATGGGCCGGGCAAGATTAGGTCTTCATGCCTCGGCCGACCCTGAAATCAATGAGGCTGAGCAAAAGGAGTTTATCGATCTTCGACCGGGTATGATCAAGGTACTGTCGTTCCACGGATCGGAGGATGTTCAACTCCTGGCCACAACCCACCCGGAGGCCCATTTTGTCGTACGTGCATTTCTATCCTTCGGTGGTCGCAACATCAGCCCGGGCAAGTTTCTCGAAGACACCCTTACCGACGTTCGTCGGACGCTCGAACAATTACGCGGCCGGCAAGTTGTAGTTGAGCTCCATAATGAACCCAACGTCGTTGAGGAAGGATTGGGCAGCAGTTGGTCGGATGGTGCGACTTTTAGCCTTTGGTGGCGCGAATTGTTGAAGAGATATCGCCAGGCTCTTCCTGGCGTACGTTTTATCTTTCCTGGCCTGTCTATGGGCACTACCGTAACCGGGGTGAAATTGGACCACATCCAGTTTCTAGAGGCTAGCCGTGCGGCTGTCGAAGCGGCCGATGGCATTGCCGTACATGTATACTGGTCTGATGTCGTCACGATGGAGCAAGCCCTCGATCAGATCGACGATTACATCAGTCGTTTCCGGTCGCGTTCGATCTGGATTACAGAAGCCAGTCGCAAAGGTAGGGGACTCCCACCACAACGCCTGGCTCAGGAATATCTGCGATTCTGGCGCGAATTGCAGACGCGGCCGGTGGTTCAGGGAGTGACCTATTTTGTTGCCTCAGCCAGCAATCCTGATTTTGCTAACGAGGTTTGGGTAGGAAAGGGCATCGGCCGGCTCCTGGGCAAACGATGAAAGTTCCAAGTAACCCGGGATTGCATCCTGGGATACTTGATACTTTACGAACTTCCCACCAATTCTTTAAAACGTGGATCGTCGCGGATGGCGTCTAGATCTGGGTCGCGCCGCACCCACTCCAATTGCACCTGGTGCTTATCCAGGGCAATCTTTAAGAGGTTCAGGGCTCGTTCTATATTTCCGGCAATCGCTTCGAGGCAAGCCTGGTTATACTCACTTTCGTCGGCGATGAGTTCGCGAGCTACCCTCATATGTTTTTCGTATTCCTGGTTGTTGCCTAGGCGACGGTATACACCGGCGAGAGAGCCTCGCGAAAGTGAATCCTTGGGATTTAGTTCGACTGCCTGCTTATAAGCGGTTAGTGCCTCTTCGGTATAGCCGTTGGCATTATAGACATCTCCCAAATTGGCATATGCGGTCGCATTTTGGGGATCCAGTTGGGTTGCCGTTTGGTAGGCGGTTATCGCCTCTTGCCCTGAGCCGCCTTCCCGGTAAGCGTTCCCCAACCCAACGTATATGGCCGGATCCTCCGAATCCAGCTCTAGCGCTTGTTGGTAGGCTTTCAGGGCTTCATCACTACGACCTAAGTCAGTATAGACATCCCCCAACCCGCGAAATGCTGCCGAATCGACGCTCTTTAACCGAATCGCTCGTTCATAAGAGCTAAGAGCTTCGAACGGCCGTTTTAAGACGCGGTAGACATTTCCCAGCCCTATATGGGCCGGGGCATATTTCGAACTCATCCGCAATGCCCGTTGGTAGGCGTTTATCGCTTCGTCTAAGCGATTCATTTTGAAAAAGGTGTCACCTAGTCCCGATCGGGGCGCCGGATCCTTAGGATCGATACCAATAGATTTTTGATAAGCTGCCAGAGCATCTTCGGATCGGCCGAGGCGGTTATAGGTGTTTCCCAAACCTGTGTAAGTTGATGCTTTAGCTGAAGCGAGATGCAAAGCTTTTTCATATGCAGTTAACGCCTTTGCGTCATTGCCGTACTTTGCATATACGTCGCCGATCCCTGTTAGGGCATCAACATTTTGGGTATCTAGTGTCAGCGCCTGTTGGAAAACTTCTCGGGCATGATCCAGGTCGGCCATCTGGACGTAAGCAGAGCCAAGACCGCTCAACGTCGAGGCGTTTTGCGGTTCAAGTGAACGAGCCTCTTCGAACGATTCCAGAGCCTCTTCGTAGCGGCCCGAACGCAAATAAAGCTGTCCTAACTGCTGGTGGGCTGAAGGATTTCCCGGTTCAAGATTTATCGCATGACGGAATGCCGTTATCGCATCATTAGGCCGGCCGAGCTCCGCATAGATAAGGGCAGCGCCATAATATGGTTCGGCATAATCCGGTTGACGCTCCAAAGCATATTGGTAAGCTCGCAGCGCATCATAGGGTCGGCCCTTATCGCGTTGGATATTACCAAAACGATAGTAAGCAGGGGCATTATCTGGGTCGAGTTTTAGCACCCGTCTGTATGCGTCTAAGGCCTCGTCGATTAGGCCTTGCGCATAGTACGTGTCGCCAATCGCCGTGTAAGTTTCAGGATGATCGGGTTGCAGTTCAATCGCTTGCCGGTAAGCTTCATTCGCGTCTTCGTAACGACCAAGTTTGCTATAAGTCCTACCCAGCAAGATGTGTAGATCGCTTGAATCCTGGCCGAGTTCCTTGGCTCTTTCGGCTGCTTCAACTGCCTCATCACATTGGCCCAGAGCAAGGCACGCTTTCCCTAATCTTAGGGAAGCCATCCGATTGTCGGGATCGAGTTCCAGGGTGCGGCGAAATCCAGCGGCTGCTTCCTGGTGGCGGCCTAATTCTGCAAGTGCCCGCGCATAGCCATAATGTGCATTAGCCTCGGTTGGGTTTAACTCAATGGCTTGCTCGAAAGCCTCGATGGCTGCTTCTGGTTGGTTACGATGGGTCAATGCTCGTCCCAGGCTGCTCAATGCAGATGCAGAATTTTTATCCAACGTTATGGCATGCTTGTAGGCAGCTTCTGCTTCGGCAAAATGCCCCATTGCAATATGCGCGTTACCCAGACCTTCGTGTGCGACTGCATCTTCCGGTGCCAGATCCACCGCCCGCTGAAAAGCCTTGAGCGAACGCTCGTGATTATTCTGGGCTGCGCAGGCTAAGCCTGCCCCTTTTAAGGCCGCCACATTGTCGGGGTCCAGGTTTAATGCCTGCCAAAAAGCAGCCAGAGCCCGCCGATAGTTGCCTTGGGCTGCCTCCACATTTCCCAATCCGATATATGATCTAGGTCGAGGGGGATAAGATTCTAATGCCTTACGATAGGCTTCCCCGGCCTTATGCAAATTATTCTGGGCAAAATGGATATCGCCCATACCGTTAAGAGCATCGACAGCATGTTCATCTTCGACAAGAACTTGTTGATAGGCATTAACCGCACCATCCAGACGGCCCAGAGCAGCATATAAATCGCCTAAATCGGTCAAAGATACGGATGATGGGTCTAAATCTAAGGCTTGTTCATAACTTTTTTTGGCTTCGCCCGGCCGGTCTAGTGCTTGATACACTTTGCCAATCCCCCGATGGGCGGCTGCCATTTGTGGTTGGATGGACAGGGCATTTTGATAAGAGTTTAAGGCGTCCTGATACCGGTTGGCAGCAAGATAAGCATCGCCCATACCACAATGCGCCGAGGCATCGGAACTGTCACGTGCAATTGCCGCCTCATATGCGGCGAATGCCTCTTCATGGCGCCCAGTTGCTATGTATACATTGCCAAGCCCTCGTTGCACCTCGGAGCTATCAGGTGATCGCTCGGCCGCGGCCCTAAAAGCCTCTTCTGCTTCGTCGTTGCGCCCAAGGGCAATATAAACATTGCCCAGGCCATGATAAGCAAAGGCATCTTCTGGATCATCCTGGATCGCCTTTTGGAATGTGTTGAGCGCTTGTTCAAGCTTGCCAAGAGACAAATACTGTTCGGCGAGCTGCCGGTGAAAGAGGGGATAGTTTGGATCAAGAGCCAGGGTGCGCTCGTAAGCCTTCACTGCATCTTGCGGCCGGCTTAACTTTACATAAGTAGAGGCCAGCCCGGCCAGGGCTTCAGGCCAATCCGGTTTGATCTCTAATGCCCTCTGGTATGATTCCTTGGCTTTATTCAACTCGCCAATAGCAGCATAAGACATTGCCAAGCCCTTATATACCTCGGCATTCGACGGCTTGAGTTCAAGTGATTGCAGATAAGAGGTAATAGCCTCCGAATTTGCTCCGAGCCGTCGTTGGACGTCCCCCAGACCTGCATAAGCATTAGCGTCACTGGCATCAAGCTCGATCGCCAATTTGAAAGCCGCCAAAGCTTCTTGCGGCCGGTTCATTTTATGGTAAATACTGGCCAATCCACTATGCGGAGTGGCCTGACCAGAATCTAGCTTCAGGGAATTTTGGTAGCTGCTCATCGCTTCTTCATCACGGTCAATTGACGCGTATAATTGGCCTAAACTGCTATGAGGCACAAACCATTCGGGACTAAGCTCAGTCGCTTTTTTATACGCTTTCTCCGCATCGCCAATCCGGCCTAATTGTTGGTAGACGCTGCCTAATCCATGGTGAACAATGGCGTCCTGGCTATCAAGTTCATGAGCGCGCTCATAGGCGAGTAAAGCCTTTTCAGACTCCTCCAGACCAGTATAGGCCCGGCCGAGCCCCAGGTGTGCTTCAAGATAATAAGGGTCGATCTTTATTGCCTGCTTGAAGGCATGCAACGCCTCTTCTGGTTGCTCCAGGGTTAAATAAACGTTTCCGAGCCCGGAATAGGCCACCGGATCTTTCAGATTCAGTGCCAGTGCCTGTTGGTAAGAGTTTACGGCTTCGCCGGTTCGTCCAAGTATGTCGTAGATCTTGCCCAATTTATTGTAGGCACCGGCATAATCGGACGATAGATCGAGTACTTTTTGATAGGCGGTGATGGCTTCAACCATCTCTCCTTGGGCGAATTTCAGGTCACCCAGAGCCTCGAAACCCTCAGCACTCTCGGGATCGAGCTCGATGGCTTTTTGCAGGGCAGCATCGGCTTCTTCATGGCGGTTATGCTGGGTGTATAATCGGCCGAGGCTTACATGGGGGGCAGGGTCGTTAGGTCCGAACTTGATGGCTTGCCGGAATGTTCTCATTGCCTGCCGAAACTGTCGCAACTGAATCAGGGTATTTCCCAGTCCATCGTAGGCAGCAGCATATTCAGGGTCATGACTGATCGCATTTTCATAAGCCTCCCTGGCAGCATTGGGCATATTGAGCTCGAGATAAACGTCGCCCAATCCCTTGTGCGCCCGCGCATTGTCTGGCGCTAACTCTAGCGCTCGTTGGTAGGCGGCGATGGCTTTCTTATACTGGTTTGCATCAACGTAAGCGTCACCTAACCCAACTTGGATGCTTGGTTCCGTCGGATCTAGCTCGACGGCTCGCCAAAATGCCGGAAGGGCCTTGTCCAATAATCCGAGTGCGCGATAAACATTGCCTAAACCTCGATAAGCCGGTGCATAATCGGGATCATATTGGGAAGCCTTCTGGTAGGCATCTAATGCTTGGTCATAATTTTTGAGCGCGTACAAAGCGTCGCCGAGTCCGGTAAACGGTTCGGGTCCGTCTTCGTTGGCCTTCACCGCCTCTTCATAAGCGGAAAGTGCATCATCGTAATGACCTAAGGCCATATAGATTTGGCCCAGGTTCTCTTTAGAATATGTATGGTTGGGATCGAGGCTCATAGCATTTTGGTGGGCTTCAAGGGCTGCTTGGTAATTTCCACTAGCGCGGTGGGCTTGGGCCAGGCGATCGTAAATCTTGGCGCTGGAATCGCCGAGCTGAATTGCTTGTTGGAAAGCGTTGATAGCTTGATCATATTGGCCGGCATCGGCCAAGAGCTCGCCAAGACCGGCGTAAGGTGCACTCGATGTAGGGGCTATTTCGATGGCCCGCTCAAAGGCAATGGACGCCGATTCGGGCCGTCCATTCACCTGGTAAGCATTACCCATACCACAATATGCATCCGTGCAGTTGGGGTCGATTTCTATCGCCTTCTGGTAGCTGGCGACAGCTTTCTCTGTCTGACCGGCTGCGAGGTAAGCATCGCCAAGGGCATTCTGGAGACCGGCATTATCTGGGGATATCGACTCTGCCTCTTGCAAGATCCTCAAAGCCTCGTCACTGCGACCGGAGAGCAGATACATTTGGCTTAGCCCTATCCGAGCATTGACATATTTTTCGTCTTGTTCAATGGCTCGTTCGTAAGCTGTTATGGCCTCTTGTGAGTTGCCCATCGCCTGGAGAACAGCGCCCATACCGCCATGGCTCGAAGCCGAAGCTGGATCGACGTTAAGGGCTTGGTCAAAAGCAGCGCGGGCTTCATCGTGCCTGCCCAAAGCTTTGTAAATATTGCCTAAAGCCGTGTGAGCAGCCGCGTGTTGCGGGTTGAAGCTAATTGCTTGCTGCAAGGCGGTGATCGCCTCATCATATTGTTCTCCCGCTCCCAGGTTTACACCTTTCAGGAACCAGGCGTAATTTCGGTCAGGGTACCAGTTTACGATCCGGTTTAAGATCTCATCGGCCGTGACGTTATAGACAGGGTTGTAGCGATCGTCTGGCCACAATAGACGATGGGCCAAAAGCTCATAAGCATCGGCTAGTTGGACCTTCAGTTGCTTGCCTTCGGGTGGCAAACTGGCTTCTACGCGTTCGAACCACTCTTGGGCGGCGCTGAATTGACCCTCGCGAAGCTGTTGGTTGCCTTGAAGCAAGCCTAAAATTGCCTTTCGCTCGGCCGCATTTTCGCCGTCCAACCAACCCCGCTCATCTAATTTAGTCAGCACTTTTAGCAAGGCTTGCCCGTCTTCATGACCCGCTTTTAGGACACCATAGAGTCGTTCTGTGCTTTCACTTAGGCCTTTCCATTCGCTGATAATCTCCACCATGCCATTTAGAAGATCGCGGTTATAAGCCATTGCTTCAACGTATCTGGGCACCGCCCAATGCCAGGCCTGAGTCTCATCCACCCAGAAAAGATAGTGGGTAAGGTCCAAGGCCGCTTTCGCCCAATAATCGTCTTGGCAACGACTCTCGATTAAGGGTAATTCAGCTTCATGGGTTGCCAGACGTTCTTTCAACGCTTCGACGGCGCGCAAGTTTAATTCTTTAACCCGGTCGCTGGTGCGCCGCACTTCGGCCTGCAAAAACTCCCGGAAGAAAACGGCTGGATCGTCATGCAATCGGGCGCGATCGGCGTGGACAGAGGCATAGTCTCTTTCCAATCGGCGAAGCAGTTCCTCTAGATCAAAAGTGCCACCATCACTTGGTTGAAGCATCGCTCGGAGGAGGTCGACGTCGCCACCGGCCAAAGCCAGGGCGAATAATGCTTGTTTGTCTGACTCGGCGACGACATGTTGCATATACCGGTCGGTCATTTTCTGAACGATTTGACCACTGCCGTACAAGTCATGACCATCGCCGACGATCTCTTCTAGCGAAACACCAGCCTTTAATATGTCCGCAGCCTCCTTGACGGCTAAAGGAATACCCCTCGTCACCCGGCTGATTGCTTCTATCACAGTGTCGTCTAGCTCATGCTCAGGTGCGTTGTATTCAAAATAGGTGCGAATATCCTCGATAGCCAGGGGCAGCATGTTATATTCCAACAGCCTGCGAGGGCTATCGTCGGCATAACCTTTAAAATACTCTGATCCAAATTGACGACTTTCGACCAGGTCATTTCGGCCGCTGATAATCCATATCACCTGTGGACCAGCGGCTCTGGTTACCGCCCGCACCCAGATATCGTCCCGATCAACGATCTCGTATGAGTCCAGGACGACCAGCATAGGTTGGTTCTTGGCTACTCTATTGAGGCCTCGAGCCAGCGCCAGGGCGAGTTGTTCATAAGGATTTAAAAAATAATCGTAATGATCGGGCTTCAAATGGGCCCGTAACTGAGTTTCGATAGCTCGCCTCAATTTGGCGGCCTGGTCAGCGCCTAAAGTAATACCGGCTTCAAGAAATGCTTCGACGATATCCTCACCTGTATCGCCGATCATCGGCAGGCGGGTGCGCACGATCTTGGCCAGGGCATCAACGCTCAAACTGCGAAGGATGGCCAGCTCATCCCAATCGTTATCGGCGGTTATGGCTTCGGCAACTTTCTTGGCCGCCTCTTCACGTTTACTAACCGCTTTGCGATAAGCGACGAATTGCCGCCCCCATTTATTGCGAATGGAGGTTGCATGGATAACTTTGAAGACGGTGTCAGGACTTATCTGTTCACGACCCACTTGAAGTCCAGGGAACTTCTTTCGTTCATCCTCCCAATCGAGCCATAAGACCTGGAACTTACCAACGTATGGGGCTTCCCTCTGAGCGATATCCCTAAACCTTTTGGCCAATGTCGTCTTGCCGGTACCCCCATCTCCGTAAAGTAGGACGACATATGGTAGTCGCTCTTTTGGTGGTGGATCCAACACCTCGTCAAGTGCGGCGCGAAATTGTTTTTGTTCTTCTACTCGGCCGACGAAGAGCTTATCGTCAACCATAATGGTTTGGTCCGGCATCGCATACTCCAACTCGCTGCAAGATGATCAAAAATAGGCCATGGGCGGACCTACTCGCTAAAAATGCAAAAATTCGGGAGAACGTCTCTCCCTAATTACGGCACGAAGATTGCTATCCAATTGTTGGTACTTCACTACGAAAATCCGCCCATACATTACAAGGAAAGCCACACTATGTCAAGGTTACTGTGGTTAGGGGCAGTCACCTATGCCTTTTGGCCTATTGACAGGAGGGGAGTCCAAATGTAAGGTAACGATGGTATCAT
Organism: Chloroflexota bacterium; assembly: GCA_003519205.1. Classification (GTDB taxonomy): domain Bacteria; phylum Chloroflexota; class Anaerolineae; order Promineifilales; family Promineifilaceae; genus UBA11865. The sequence continues at coordinate 3,559 of DOXE01000093.1, read as the reverse complement.
GGCGTAGTATCTATAATTGAATAATTTCGGTTGCGGTGTGCAGGCTCTCATGCATCTGATGCGCCTCGAAACTGGGCGTTATTGACGACGGCCAACTGCATGGGCTAAAACGGCGTTCAGCTACTTTGTCTTGACCTTGAACAAGCCTCGCATTCCGCTCTTATCGTAAATTCTTAGTTCTTGATTTGGAGTATCGTCATGCAAAGAGCACCTGAACTTGACGGCCTTGCTGTCATCCGAGTTATCGGAGTTGGAGGAGGGGGCAGTAATGCTGTCGACCGAATGATTAACGCCGGTCTGCGCGGAGTGGACTTCGTTTCTCTGAATACCGATGGCCAAGCGTTGATTCGATCCAGTGCTCCTATCCGTTTGCGGATAGGAGAAAATACCACGCGGGGGCTTGGTTCTGGAGGAGATCCAGCCATCGGCGAAAAGGCGGCCGCCGAGTCGATCGATCAGATTTATGAGATGGTCAAAGGTGCCGATATGGTTTTTGTCACCGCGGGGATGGGGGGCGGTACTGGAACAGGAGGGGCTCCAGTGGTCGCCAGAGAAGCTCGCGAACAGGGCGCGCTTACCATTGGCGTGGTGACAAAACCATTTTTCTTCGAAGGAACCCGGCGGGCAGCCGTGGCAAAGGAAGGGATCGACAAGCTAAGAGAGGAAGTCGACACATTAATTGTTATACCCAATGACCGTCTGTTAGAAATGACCGATAGGCGCATGAATTTGACGGAGTCATTTGCCTTAGCCGATGATTTTCTGCGCCAGGGTATACAAGGCATCAGTGAACTGATTACAGTCCCAGGGTTAATTAATCTCGATTTTGCCGACGTCAAAGCGATAATGGCACAAGGGGGGGCGGCGCTTATGGCGGTTGGCGAGGGAACAGGAGAGGATAGAGCGCGAATCGCGGCTGAACAGGCAATCGGTTCTAACTTATTAGACATTACCATCGACGGCGCCAAGGGTATACTTTTTAACGTCACCGGTGGCCCCGATTTGACCCTGTTCGAAGTGTACGATGCTGCATCAATCGTCCGGGAAACCACACACCCTGATGCCAACGTGATCTTCGGGGCGGTTGTGGACGAGAATATGCATAATAAAATTCGGATTACCGTTGTGGCAACCGGGTTTGATAGCTCGGAACCGCTACAACATATGGTGGAGCGACGGGAGGTTCAAGAAGCGTCGGCCAAAGGGAATGGAACGGTTTCATCGCCTTCAAAGCGGTCTACTGGGCAAAGTGCCTGGGCGCGGCCGAATTTTGCCCAAAATGACCTGGCGATCCCGGCCTTCCTTCGCCGGCGCTAGACGCACCTAAATGCAGAAGAACCAAGAACGCTCTCATCTTTATTTACATCCCCTCTGCGTGCTCCCTCTGTCACCTGGCAGAGGGAGCAATCCTTATTAAGGGGCTATGCCGCATCTGTTAGACGATGCAAAGAAGAGAAAATTCACCACAGTTGGCGCGTATCCGCGTCGTAGGTATCGGTAGTGGTGGTAGAACTGCCATTAATGGCATGATGGTCGAAAATGACCGTGGTGTTGAATACTTAACCATCGATACAGACGCAATATCTGTTAAGGAATCCAGAGCACCCCTCCACATTCGTATTGGTAAAGTGGCGGCAGATGTCGATGGCACCGGCGGCAATGCAGAACGCGGCCGCAAGGCAGCATTGGGCTCTGTAGAGGCTATTAACAACGCCCTTTATGGCTCTGATCTGGTGTTTATCATTGCCGGATTGGGGGGTGGCACAGGAACGGGTGGGGCACCAGTTGTGGCCCAGATTGCAAAAAGATTGGGAGCGCTGGTGATCGGCATCGTCACCTATCCTTTTCCTTTCGAAGATGAAGGGAGGATTATCACGGCCCGTCAGGGGGTCGCACAACTTAGAATCTGGACCGATACCCTAATCGTCATACCCAACGAAAGGCTATTGCAATATTCAGGGGGAACTATCGGCTTTCATGAAACATATCGCATAGCTCAGGCTGTCTGGAAACAGAGCGTTCGAGGAATCAGCGATTTGGTCAATCAATCAGGGCTGATAAACGTTGATTTTGCCGACGTGCGGGCAATTGTGTCTGAAGGTGGTGGGGCTGTCATCGCCACCGGTCAGGCCAGTGGTAAAGACCGCGCCAGGCGAGCGGCCGAGCAAGCTACCCACTCTGATTTATTGGGCATCACCATCGATGGCGCCCATGGCATTTTATTTAACTTGAGTGGCGGAGCAGATATGAGTCTTCTGGAAGTTGAGCAAGCGGCTGAGATCATCACTCGACGAGCCCATAACGACGCCAACGTGATCTTCGGTGCGGCCGTCAATCCGGCCTTGTCAGGTGAAATGAGAATAACTGTTATTGCCACCGGCTTCACTTTTGCTGGTGAGACTCGTCCAGCCGGCGAAGGTTTACGCGATTTGATTAGGACTGAAACCAGAAAACGGACATGGCAATTGGAGCCAGTCCCATTCCCAAATACGGACGCCATCGTCAAGGACTAGATCTTCAACCTGTTAACCTCACATAGCAGCCAAAGCTAATGCCACTTGGTTTCGCCACTCCGGATTCTCCAATTCAATCCAAAGCAACGGAAGATCTTTTGTCAGCCCGTAAAGTTCTTTTTCTTTGGCTTGTTGGTACAAGACGACGGCCGTGTTCAAATCCTCGTCCTTCACGCTAGCCATCATCTTTAGGTGGATGCGCGCATCGTTAATATCACCCAGATGAATCAGCAACTTCTTGACCGTTTCGATAGCTTCAGCCGCCGAAGGACCCATTACAGGCTGAAAGAATTCCAAAGAATAACGAAGCTCCTTGAGTTTTATTCGTAGCGCGTGCAGAAGATCGAGCGGAGCATCGTCAAGATAGGCATCAAAAGCCCGCACAGCCGCCACTTTCTCACTTATGAGAATGGGTGCGAGAAGGTTAACTTTGGTCGGAGCCAGAGGATCGTCCGCAACCTGCGCGCCCATGCCCCTCGTCTTGGTGAAAGATTCGAACTCTAACAGAAACGCCTGGTATTTGCCTTTGGACAGAAAACGGCGCACTTCCCCATCGGCCGCTGCCTTGTTCGCTTCCCAGTAGGTACTCAATTTTCTGAGAGTAACTGATTCTTGAGGGGTTAATTTGGCGGAGGCAGTTGCTTCTTCAATGTACTGATTTAGCTTGGTTAAAAAGACCGCGTTGTCACGCGAGCGTCCCAACCGGCGCATAAATTTTCGAAAACGCTGCCTATAATCATTTAGTAAACCGTTTTCGAAAAAAGCTTCGAACAGCTTACAGGCGGTACGCAAGCGTCGNNTTCAACTTCGACGGCTATAGCTTCTTGCGTCCTATTGTCATCGGCTAGAAGTAGAATCCTTGCCCGGCGCAAGTATGGTGTTCCTGGGCTGCTGTGATCTACAAAGGCTTGTAACGAATCTTTATCTTCCGGGCTTAATAGAGGGATGGCCATGAATCTATTCCCTAAAGGTTACTTGCGGAACAACTCTCTAACCACGATATTACGCTGAATCTGGCTTGTGCCTTCATATATCTGGAAGATCTT
>DOXE01000249.1 GCA_003519205.1 Chloroflexota bacterium | reverse complement strand
GGCGATCACGCATTTTAGCCAGGGCAAAATTCGGGGTGAATTGACCGTCATCGTGGCGGGTGCCGGCGAAGACGTTTATCGCTGGACTGTGTCTGAGGTGCGTGAGAGCCTGGCAGAACAATTATCCAAAGGCATTAAACGTAAAGAAGCTGCTGCCATTGTGGCTCAAATGTCTGGTTGGCGAAAGAAGGAAGTCTATGAGCTATCCCTATCACAAAGGGATTAGTTACCAGTCCGGTAGTTTTATTCGGCCTCTGGTATTTCCCAGTCACCGCCTAAGATGACTAACACATCAAATTCGCCATCCGGTTGGTTCCTGGAGCTGCTGATGTTTAGTGGAGGAATTTTCATCAGCCGGGTAAGGTAGAGGGTTGTGTTTGGGTTGGATCCATAGTCAATAACCTGAGTGCTCTGATACTCACTCGAATCAGCGTTGCCGATTTCCACTACATTTAGGTCGTAGTCAAGTAAATATTCTTGTGTTTCTCCAGCCAAACCAAATTCCTGCGTACCGTTGTAAATGGCAACACGCGCGGCTTCTTCAACCATCATCTGTGGCAAATTCTCAATCACTGGAGTCGGGATTGCCGGAGGAGCGAACAACTGATCGCGCAAGTCACGAATATTCTCTCTGACAGGAATCAATACAGCTTGTCCATTGGGCGCTACTTCATTATAGACGTAGTCGTAATCCAGTACTTCATTGCGGATATTTTCCCTAGGAATATCCTGGGCCAGAAGCCCAAGTTGGATAACCTCATTCAACGTTAGGTCGGTTTCCACATTCCGTTGGAAGATTCGCCATAGTTCGGGGGAGCGTGTCAGGAGCTGGGGTACCATATCCAGGCGCAGAATCTTATCACGAACAGCTAAGATAACCTCTTGCTGCCGACCAGCCCGATCCACATCCCCTCCAAATGTGGCTCTGGTTCGAGCATATTTGAGAGCAGTCTGCCCATCTAATTGGTGCTTGCCTTCACTAAGATAGAACGGATCATATCCATAACAATTGTCCGGATAGGTATCATCCTCAATATCCTCGGCCGCCTCGACTTCAATGCCGCCTATTTCATCTACCAGTTCGACAAAGGCCTCAAAGTTAATGGTGGCAAAGTAGTCGATATTGATCCCTAATATGTTTTCTACGGTTTCGACCGCCAGGGCAGGACCACCGCCTGGATAATCATGTACCTCACCCAGAAAATGGGCCTGGTTGATCTTATCTAAGCCAAAGTTAGGTATTTCAACCCATAAGTCACGAGGAAGCGATAGCACCGCACCAGAAAGCCCTATCGGGTCTATGGTTATCACCATCATGGTATCGGTGCGAGTTGGACCATCTTCATCACAACGCTGATCAATACCTAAGATTAGGATTGTCACCCGATCGAGTCCTGACCATCTTTGTGGCAAGGGATTGGATATGATTGGTTGTGGTTCTATGGATGAACCAGATGATTGAACTTCAGGTTCATTTATTACTTCTTCGGTTGTTTCGGCAACCTCACCAAATACTGGATTGGAGATGTCTAGTTCCGAAGCCATGTCCAAGACCGTCCTGAATAACCAGATAGAGCTTATGACGATGAATAGGGTGATTACCAATGCCAGCAGCCCCAAACCCCATAATGGCAAATGAATACCTGAGTTTGATCGGTTTCTTGGCGATTTAGATGTCATGGCACTACAAATAAGAACAACGAATCGGACAGCATTATAACATGGGTGTGGCTGAACGCAATCGTGAACGGACAAATTTATGTTTCATCCTCTTTGCCCGTACCGGTCTGACGCTGGCGTTTCTTTCTAAGTAGATGAGAAGCCAATGATTGGTCATCCTGAGGAACATCAGGGCCTTCTGGTTTAGCTGGTGTCTCCAGGCCTTTTAGTTCACCCATTGTTCCGGTGTCTGACATATCCTGCGTCGAAACGTCTATTACTGAGGATCCCTTTATTGAATCTCCTTCAATATCCCGAGAGGACGCTGCCCGAGACTTAGCCTGAAAGAGGCGAGCCACCTGTTCGCTCCGGCCGCTCACCGGCCTGGATTTCCATCGCAGCCGGCCAAAGGTTACCTCCCAGGCTCTTCGCGCATCACGGTTGGTGATTGCTAGACGCCGAACGGCGATGTCTAAGGGTAAAAGAATTATGGCAAGACCAATGAGCCACGGCCAGATAGGCTGGCTAGTTTTTGTTCCGGGCCGGTACCTTTCAAATACAGCCCCGGCTTCCTCAACAGCAGTTACATCAAAAGTCCGGCCGCCGCTAATTTCGGCGATCTGGCTCAGAAGCTGGGGGTTGGTTTTTAGTGTGCCATATTCTGGCGAATACCCTAACACCCAACCGATCGTCTGACCGGCAATAGCTTCACCCTCTCGTGTCGTGCCAGTGATCCTTAAAAAATAAGCGCCCTCATCATGGGGGATAAATCGCCCCTCATATAGCCCGGGGCCAATCTGCTGAAATGAGATGTTATCACTTTCTCCATCGGGCGATACCACGGTTGCTTCGATGGTAAGCTCGTTAAGATAACCACCGCTATCGTTTCGAGCATCAACCACTATCCGGGCTTCTCCGTCGCTCAGAATCACGTTTGCATCAATTTGGCCCTGACGCTCGTCACGGATCGACCAGCGAACGACATTGGACCAGAAAGATGCAAAACCGGGCCATTGCACCCAATCTGTTGCCCACCGGCTACTTGAGTCTGATGTCCAGGCCACGGACCGGCCAAGACCATGCTCCCAGGCGGCCAGCAGTGGATCCCCTAGATGAGTTGACAGGATGATTTGGGCCGTATCCTTTGGGCTAGTGCCGACATAGCCCATGAGTGGCGGAACGCGGGAGNNGGGTGATGCCTGAATTAGCCATGGCCTGAAAAATGGCATGCTGCCGGGCGAATGGAGAGTCGCCCAAGGAGGGGAAAAAACGTTCCTCGACCAGGTAAGAGCGCTGGATGCTCGTCGTTTCTTGAGTAAAAATCTGGGGCAGATTGGCTGCACGATCGGTAAAATGAAAACGGCCTCCGCCCAACTCAGCCATCTCTTGTAGCCAGCGCACATCTGGACCTTCACCGATACTCACTGTGGAGAGCGATATCCCCTCGGCCGATAGAGCCTCAATCAATTCTGGTACACCTTCCTTTTGTTCCGAGTCAGCACCATCGGCCAACAGGATGATATGTTTGACGTCGTTGGAGCTCTCGGCCAAGGCTTTGGCTGCCGCTTCTAAACCGGTGCGAACGAATATTCCACCGCCACCAGCTCCAATTTTTCGGATACGAGCGATGATCTCCGAACGGTTGGTGGCCGGTGCCGGTCCGATCGGCTGATCTGGCTCGGTATCCACCGGAATCACGGCGATCTCATCCAGATCATTCAGTAGTTCAACCACCCGCACAGCGCCCTCAGCCGCCAGTTGAATCTTCGTCACGCCCCCTTCTTGAATGGCCATGCTGCCCGAACGATCGATGACGATGGCAATGCTTACCGAAGGAAACCGTTCTTGATCTTTGATCTGCATTTCTACCGGCAGGATCACCTCAAGGGGGGTTAGAAAATAACCCCCCATGCCGTAGCTTTCAGGACCTCCGACGACTACCAGGCCTCCAGCTAGATCCCGGACGTAATGCTGTAGAGCATTCATCTTTCGCTGTGAAAGTTCTTTGGCGTTGACGTTCACCAGCACGACGCTATCGTAACTGGTAAGATCTTCCAGATTGGAGGGCAGGGCCGTTGGTGTCGTTCGCTCAACGTTTAAGCCAGTTGCTTCCAAAGCTAACTGTAGTTGAATAGATTCATCGGGCAAGTGATTGCCACGGTCATCAAGTTGATCCTCATTGGCGACGAGGAGCACCGAAGGTGCACCTATGATATCCGTAAAAGCGGCCAACTGATTATTTTGATAAATGGAATCCTTTAAGGGTGTCAGTTGAACGACATATCGGGCGAATTCGGGTGAGCCAGCTCGCAACGGTATCGCGAAGCTATTAATGCCCGGCCGTAATTGAACAGTTTGGTCGTAAACCACGAGATCAGCGGCAAGAACTTGAAGTTCAGCCGGCATATTTTCTGTACTTTCTGCGGAGACGTTGATATTAAATGTCTCCCCTTCGCCAACGCGACTTGGTGCATCCACCTCGATCAAAAAAGCTTCGACCGCAAGGGAATCGCGGGGCAACGGTATGACGTCGATACTTATGTCCCCTGCGGTCGCCAGTCTGACGGCTTCCAACACATTGCCCTGAGTTGTTACCCCATCGCTAAGCAATACCAGTCGTCGCGCACTGCCAGCCGGGAACAGAGCCAGGCCTAGCCGGATAGCTTCCCCGATATCCGTGTGCAATCTTTCTGGAATTGAAGTGATGGGTGCCAGATCGGCCAGGGCACTCATTGGCCTTTCGACCAGGGCATTGGCTCCGAAAACAACCATGGCCGCTTTGTCGTTTGGCCCCAATCCTTCCATGGCTTGTTGAATGAATAATTCTGCTTGTTGGGTTTGCTCTCTATTTATCGAATCTGAAGCATCTACGAGGAAGACGATCGCCAGCTCATCAGAAGCACTAACCAATTGTGCGCCGGCAAGCCCTAGGATTAGGAGAAGAATGATGAGCAGCCTTAAAATCAGGCTCGCCCAATCTCGCCAGCGCGCCGTACCTTTTTCTGGCCTGCCTAACCAGATAATATAGGGAAAGAGTAGTAGCAAAATGAGGGCTAAAGGCGTGGCAAATCTCATGCAAAGTCAAGGAAGTCGAAAGGGATCACTTCCCATAAACCAAAATATCCCAAATATCGATTTGGGATAAATTTGGGATAAAAAATGAATTGCCCATCAGGTTTCACTTCTTAAAATGTAATAAGTGCCTTTTTTAGAGCCGATTTTTAAGAGCGAGCCACGTTCGACTAGGTCAACCAAATCAAGGCGAAGTGTCTCGCTGGAGACGTCAGGGCAGAGGCGCTGGTACTCGCGATTGGTGATGCTCCCATTGCTGCGAACATAAGTCAGAGCCCGGGCCTGTCTTTCGTTCATAATCTGCGTCCATCGAGGCATGGCCCCTCGTTGGCGTTCGTTTGATAGGCTGACGGTGAAGGAGTGAGGCGTATCTTTAAACTCAGGGGGTGAGTGACCAGCCTGGACCATATCCTCGATCATCCGGTCAATGCCTAGACCCAACTCTTCGATGTAACCCCACTGGAAAAG
>DOXE01000324.1 GCA_003519205.1 Chloroflexota bacterium | reverse complement strand
CCGGTAGCTATGGAAATGCACTCTGACAGCCGCATGACGGAAGTGGGGATCTTGTTAAGGCCAGATTTCAAATAATGCTCGGCCTTCATCGAGTTGGTCAGGATGTGTTTTACCCAAACCCGATCATAAGGCACGACCTCTGGACAAGTATTTTCTAACAGCAGGGCGCCGCTCTGCGTAATAATTTGGGCCAATCCAATCTGTTCGGCGATACGCTTATTGGCCGAAGAGGTAAAAATCCACAGGGGAGGCAAGCCACTCTCGTCGTCTGGATCGGCCGTCACCTGTTTACCCTTGAGTAATTCGGCCACAGCCCGGATTTCACCAACCGAGGCCTGGGGGCAACCAATGGTGATCAATGATACCGGCGACTGTGGTCGTAATTCCTCATAGCGACGTCTTAAATCTTCTTCGGAAAAACGAAGCGTAGCCTGGAGTAAAAGTGGCTCAGGTATATCGCTCAATCCCTCAAGATAAACCATTGGCGAGCCGTAGTTGGCGGCGGCGGCGGTCAGCGCTTTGCGTTGTTCGTGGCTCAATTCGTTTGGCAAACCTCTAATCAACGGGATTGGTCCAAAGGACATCCGCCAATCTGGCTGTCGTTGTTTGCCTATCCAGTCGCCTAAGAGGGAAAAATCAGTTGGATCGTCAAGCTTACAAGTAACAATCACTTCTAAATTTGGCCGGCGGGCATCCTCTTCTAGCAACCCGTAGCGTGGTGTATAGCCGGTTAACGCACAGGCCAGCGCCGATAGTCCAGATTCCCGGTTCGTCTGCAAACCAGAGTAGGAGTTGCCGAAACAGATGGCATTGGACTCTGACCAGGCGGCCGTGCCAGAGGTGACCACCCCTTCCCACTCATAAGGGATGCAAGATTGGGTTGGCTGCACGCCTAATTGTTCATAAAGGGCGACGATTTCCTGGCTATGATCAAGGAAGCCAGGTACCTTGATGCGCATCAGTTCAAATTGAGCGGCATCACAGCCGGCCGCGTTCAGCGTGGTTGGTACAGCTACTTTCGCTAGGGGATCCTCAACCAGGTTAGCTAAAAAATGGCGCAAGCCGAATCCTCCCGTCAGCGGGGAAACGCCGGAGAGATGGGCGCTCCGAATTGGTATGAGTTCAGAAACGCCAGCGGCCGCTGCCATATCCAATAGCAGGCGCATCGCCATTTGTTTGGCCAGGCCATGTTCACCAGCCAACATAGCCGATTGCTCTTGGTTTAGTTCCATCAAGAACCTCCTAAACAGAGCCTACCAATATTTATGTAACCGGGCATTATACTTCTTGCGGCCGGACGATTTCTACGGGTACGCCCGATTGATCTTGGATATCACTGGCCATTTGTTCGACGGCATCATCGCCAAAAGTGGCGGNNCTCGTAGATAACGTCTGATTTCTTCTTGGACGTTTCCTTCACGAATGACAACTTCGCTGCTGATATTGGCGTTTTTTGCCCTGCGCTGGGCAATCTGCAGAAGGGTGCGACCCAACCAATATAACTCTTCCTTTACTGCAGGCTTTAATCTTTCGTCGGCTTCATCCATGCCGCTGACATCGATGATATAAAGGAATATCAGGTCGCATTCTTGTTGCTGGGCATACTTTATCGCTTGCTCCTGGACGGCCCGGCTTCCAGCACCTCCCCTTGTTGCGCAGACAATACACGCCATACTCTGTCTTCCTTATTCCTTGTCGGCTCTTCCCTGCATCGTCATCTCGATCAAATCGAGAGCAGCCCGGCGATCGTCGGTTTCACGTATCAGCTCATGATAAATATCTTCGGAAATCAGCCCGCGCTGGTTGGCGTCACTTATGGCCGTTCGTTCGGCTTCGAGCAAATCCTTACGTGCTTGCAAGATCATACTTTGTTCGAGTTCTGGATAATCGACCAGTAGCTCTCGTAGCTCCTGGTTACGACTACGGAGGTTATGAGAATAAACGTTAGACATGGCTTGAAAGATTTCAGCCGATATAATGCCGTCTTTATATAATCGATCGAGCTCGCGCCGTCCGGCCCGCGTGGCGTAGAGTAAAGCCTGGTGTCGCTGCTGTTCCTGTTGGGGTTTGGATATGGCTGTCAGTCCCAGTCGTTCCAGTAACGGTCCTATCGTCGTTCCCTGAACCAATAGGGTGAAGAGGACAACACCAAATGTCATCAGTTGGAATTCTTGCACGATCAGGTCGCTAAAGTAAGAGTCGGTGAGACTTAAAGCCAGGGCTAAGCTGATAGCACCGCGCAGGCCACCCCAAAACATCGCATGACGATATTTCAGCGGGACGCGACGCTGGGCTTGTAGACGGCCATGGATCCAGGTCAGGCCATAGACGACGACTGTGCGGCTAAATAGAACCGCCACCAGTGCAACGGCGATGAGTGATAAATTCAATTGAAACTGGCTCAAGTCGGCCTCTAAGCCGATGAGTAAAAAGACCATTGAATTGACCACAAAGGCCGCGAATTCCCAGAAGTTGTTCAGGGTAATTTTTGTCGTCGGTGACGTGTTTTGCATGCCGATATTGCCCACAAAAATCCCGGCGGCTACGACGGCTAGAACGCCGCTGACGTGAAATTGCTCGGCCAGGATAAAGGAGCCAAAAGCCAGGGCTACTGTCGTGGCAGTTTCAATTAAATTGTCGTCCACGTTTTTGAGAATGACCGTGGACACCAAATAGCCGAGGACGGCACCTACCGCTAAGCCACCCAAAAATACTCGTAGAAACTCCACAATGCCCTGACTTAGCGTAAACGATTCTCCTTCGCCTGTTGCCGTCACGGCTCCAACGGTCAAAGCGATATTGAATAAGACAATAGCCACACCGTCGTTAAAGAGACTTTCTCCTTCGACGAGCACTGATAGGCGTTTGCTCACCCCCAGGTCCCGGAATAGGGCGATGACGGCTACCGGATCGGTGGCCGATATTAGGGCACCAAAGGCTAAAGCGGCAGCTGGTGCCACATCCAACTCTGGCACTAAGGTTTGGCCAGCAACTGTGATGATCCCGCCAACGATTAGGGTGCCCAAGAAAGTGCCAACGATGGCTAACAATAAGATCACGGCCAGGTTTCGCCGCAGGACTTCCCAGCGTAAATTCAAAGTGGCTTCAAAAATCAATGGTGGGACCAGGAGAACCAAGATCAACTCGCTGCTCAAGTCGATATCGATGGGATTGGGCACGAAGGATAAGGCTAATCCGACGATCACCAGGGCTACGGTGTAAGGCAGGCGAATGCGACGGCTGACGAGAGCCACAAGGGCCGACAAGGAGAGGATGATGACGAATGCCAGCTCAGTCTGAATCAGGCTGCCTTCTTCGGCGGCACCTTGGAGTGCAAAGAAATCCATCGTTATCCGCTCTTTTTTTGGGCCATTAATGCAAGCCCATTATTTGTCTGGTGACCTGATGTAATTATCCAGGTCGACCAGGGCATATTGACCTTTTTGAAATTTTTCAGCATCCGCTCCCCAAGGGATAGTACAATCTAAACCCATTTTGGCGGTGCGGCTCTTTTTTCCTGGAATATGAGTGCCTGATGGGTCGAGGGAACTTCCCGGTTGATCGGGATAAATAATCAGATCTCGATCGGCTTGAAACCGTGTGGCCATGGCCCATTCCACCGCCGTTGGATCGTAGATGTCTATATCGGTGTCAACGACCCAGACATGTTTCAAAGATCCGTGTCCTCGGAAGGCAGCCTCGATCGCTTTTTTGCTATCTTCAGGACCTCGTTTGTCTATCTGAACAATAGCATGTAGCCAAGATGCACCACCTGGCGTAATGATGGCTCCCGTACATATTACATCTTTGTTAACTTCGGCAAAGATTGTAGGTTCTCGAGGCATTCCCATCAGTAGTTTGTGTTCCAAACCCCCGGGAAGCAAGGCATGGAAGATTGGATCTCGCCGGTGGGTGATCAAATCAATTTCGATGACAGGTTGTTGGCGAATGATGTCCATCGTCTCGGTTAAATCCATGAACGGGCCCTCGCTGACAGATTGTCTGGTGATGCGCCCTTCAAGGACGATCTCGGCATCGGCCGGAACCTCAAGATCGATGGTCAGGCACTTTACCAGAGGTGTCGGTGACAAGGCGTGGGCTACCGATAGCTCGTCGATCCCGGGAGGTGGAGACATTGATGCTGCCAGATGAGTTGCCAATGATACGCCGATACAAATGGCAATGGGCAGGTCCCCATCCGTTTTACTAAGAGCTGTCGCCGTCCCGCGGCGCTCGACGATCCGGGCGGCGAAACGACGCTCGTCCAGGCGAAGTAAACGATGGTAGCACATATTTCGACCCAAATCAGGATCTTTGATGATGGCCACATTGCTGGCCACATAATATCCCGCATCCTGAGGTAGATGCAGCAAAATAGGCAAATCATAAAGGTTAAAATCTTCCAGTACGACTTCCTGGCAGGGGCCATGATTGACTAATGGTGGAAGTTTTGGTTGAGTCAGAGCCCGGGCGAGATAAGGCAGCAACTCGTCAACGTTTATACCCAGGTCCATGCTGAAGTAACGGCGATCGGAACAGGGGCCGGCGCATACTCTCCAGCCCGGATGTTCGACGATGTTTTCGAAGAGAACTGGCCGGCCATCTAAGGCGTGGGCTACGTTGGCTAGTTCGTAGCTGGTGCTGACCGGCCGATCGATTTTGATCAGGTCACCACTCTCTCCGGCTTGCCGAATAAACTTCCGAAAGCTCATGTCGTTCTGGATTTTAGATTCTACCCCTCCGCTTGGCAAACGTGAGGGTTGATTGATCCGAGCCTTAAAAAGATTGCTCCCCCTATCGGGGGGATAGGGGGAGCAACAGAGAGGATGTGAAGCGAGCGCCTTGGATAGCTAGGTTATGTTGCGGTTATTCGTAAATCCGCATTGTGAATCACTTTCGTCGTAAGAAAGCGGGAATCTCTATATTATTTGGCGTATAACGCGGCGATACCGGCTTTTGTTCTGGTGATGGCTGTTGTTGTGGTGCTTGGCCCTGTTCGACCGATACGGTAGCAGGCTCAGGCGCCGGGGCTGGAACGGGTTGTTGTCGATGTTGGCCATAATGTTGTTCAAGCAACTGTCGCCGTGTTGGACGGACCGCCTCGAAGCCAGTGGCGATCACGGTAATACGCAGCTTATCTTCCATCGACTCATCGATGACCGCGCCAAAGATGAGATTAGCGTCAGGATGGGCTGTCTCACGAATGATCGATGCGGCCAAATTAACCTCGTAAAGGCTAAGGTCAGATCCGCCGGTAATATTGAACAGGATGCCCCGGGCACCGTCAATGGTGACGTCGAGCAGGCGCGAGCTAACCGCCTGTTCGGCCGCGACCCTGGCTCGATCATCCCCTTCACCCCGGCCAACCGCCATTAACGCTGCACCACCTTCAGACATGAT
>DOXE01000425.1 GCA_003519205.1 Chloroflexota bacterium | reverse complement strand
GGTCGTGGACTGTCATACGCTGGGAGCTTTCATAATCATGTTAGCAGACTTGACCAATCTCATATTTAGCGACCGGGTAATAATCATCGAAATAAGATTGGTCCAGTCTGCTAACATGATTATGAAAGCTCCCAGCGTATGACAGTCCACGACCAGACGGGGAGTGTCGTGACCAAAGAGCTTACAGTGAAGCAAGACTGGAGCTTTTTCGGTAAGATACTTGCGGCGTGCCGGTCACATATCTGGGTGATATACTGTGCTCAACTGCTGTATCCCACCGAATGAGATATTGATAGGAAGCAGGCCATGAGTATACTTGACATAAGTAGACCTTTAAGAGTGGGCATGGCCGTTTGGCCTGATGATACGCCATATAATCTAACCAAGGTTATGGAATTGGTGAAAGGCGATTCGGTTAATCTGACCACTTTGACGATGAGTGCCCACACAGGTAGCCATATCGATGCCCCCTTGCATTTTGCGGATGGCGACACGGCCGTAGATTCGCTAAATTTAGAAGTTTATTGGGGAGCAGTCCAGGTTGTCACCGTTACGAAAAGTACCGGGCCGTTAAACCCAGAGGACTTCGGGGATTATGATCTAGGTTACGTACGCCGCCTGCTAGTTCGATCGCCGGCAAGCGAGATTAAGCATGACGTTTTTCCCAATGCATTTGTTTATCCTAGCCCGATGTTAGCCGATTACCTAGGAAGTCATGGAATCATCCTTTACGGTTCAGACGGGCCGTCGATGGATGCCGAAGAAAGTAAAAGCTTAGAAGGTCATCATGCCTTGCATCGCAACAACATTGCCATCTTAGAGTGGTTGGATTTGAGTGAGGTGGAAGATGGGGTATATGAACTGGTTGCTTTGCCGTTGAAGATAGTCGGCGGCGATGGCAGCCCTGTTCGCGCCGTATTGCGGACGATCTAAAGGTCCGTAATTGGAACCAGTTACTATTGGCAGAGGTGTTGGGTGAGATGAATATTTTTCGAACAGATCGAGATTACGCTTTGGATCTTGACTCTCAGGACGAATTGGCCCACTTTCGCGGGCGTTTCGTATTTGCCGAGCCCGATTTAATTTATTTGCTTGGGAATTCACTAGGGCGGCTGCCTGAGGACACGGTCGACCATTTGCAATCTGTGATCGAGGAGGAATGGGGCCGGAGACTCATCCGGAGCTGGAACGATGGCTGGTTTGATCTGCCTGAGCGGGTGGGGAGTAAGATGGCCAGCCTATTAGGTGCACGGGCGGATGAAGTGATCATGGCCGATTCCACCTCGGTCAATCTGTTTAAGACGGCAATGGCTGCCTTACAATTGCGGCCAAACAGGAGGAAAATCGTCACCGATGACCTCAATTTCCCCTCTGATCACTACATTTTGCAGGGTGCTTGTCGCCTGGCTGGGCCAGCTTACCAGTTGCAAGTCGTTCCATCTCCCGACGGGTTGAACGGTTCGCCGGAAGGTTTAGCGGAGGTAATCGACGAAAATACGGCATTAGTAACCCTTTCCCATACCCTCTTCAAAAGCGGCTATGTGTATGACATGGCTACAATAACAGATCTTGCCCATCGAGCTGGGGCTTTGATGCTTTGGGATGTCAGCCATTCGGTTGGGGCCATGCCCCTTGACCTAGATGGGTGTGAGGTTGACCTGGCAGTTGGCTGCAGTTATAAGTACGTGAATGGAGGCCCGGGTGGACCAGCCTTTATTTACGCTCGCCGTGATCACCATGACACGCTTTCAAACCTGGTCTCCGGTTGGATGGGGCAGAAGAACCCCTTCGAATTTTCGCTTGGATACGAACCAACACCTGGGATGAGGCGCTTTCTCACAGGTACTCCTCCTATTCTTTCGCTGGCGGCCGTTGAAGCAGGCATCGACCTGATATTGGAAGCCGGGATCGACAAAGTCCGAAAAAAATCCGTCCGGCAAACAGAATACCTCATTGCCCTCTGGGAAAATCTCTTGGCGCCCATCGGTTTCCGTCTAAAAACGCCTCGCCAGCCTGAGCGACGCGGTTCTCATATAACCATTGGTCATGATGAGGGTTTGCGAATCGACCGTTATCTCGTCGAGCATATGCAGGTATTAACCGACTTTCGCCCGCCAGACAACATCCGCTTGGGGATTGCTCCGCTCTATAATTCCTTTGCCGATATTAATACAGCCATCACCCGCATGCGGAGTGTCGTCGAAGATGGCTTATATTTAGATTACAAGTTACAAACGATGGTGGTAACCTGAATCGCCAATCGTGCTATAATTTCCCAACCTGAATCCTTGCAAGAATCAAAATAGGTACCAGATAGTTCTGTTAATAGCATATCGGATCAATTCTGTCGAGGAGCGATGGCCAGCCATAACAAAGTGGCCAATGGAATGATGTTTACCGATGTCTGAACTGCAACAAATTGTCCCCGATCTCCTGGCTTGGTGGGATGCTGGACATGCTGATGTTCCCTGGCGAAGAACGCAGGATCCTTATGCTATCTGGGTGGCCGAGATCATGCTCCAACAGACCCAANNTGGCTGCCACCCCTTTGAACGAAGTGCTCAAGATGTGGGAAGGATTAGGTTATTATAGCCGGGCGCGGAATCTTCATGCCGCCGCTCAAATGATCGTCGACGATTATGGGGGTCGATTACCAGAAGATGTGGCCGGATTAATGAAACTTAAGGGGGTTGGTCGTTATACGGCCGGAGCCATCGCCTCTATCGCCTTTGGCCGTCCAGTGCCTGTTTTAGATGGCAATGTGATCCGGGTTTTTAGCCGGTTACTTGACCTAAAAGAAGATGTCACCAAAACCCAAACTAAAAATTACTTGTGGCAAGTGGCTGGTGATTTGGTTCCTGAGCACCGAGCAGGGGATTACAATCAAGCCTTGATGGAATTAGGCCAAACGGTTTGCCAACCGGCGACACCTCATTGCCATCTTTGTCCGATATCTAGGTATTGCCTGGCCTGGACAAAGGGCACTCAACTCGAACGACCGGTACGGCCCCCTCGCCGAAAGATACCCCATTATGATGTTTGTGCCGGGGTCATATGGCGGGAGGACGGCCGGATCTTGATCGCCCAACGGCCCCTCGAAGGGCTATTAGGTGGCCTTTGGGAATTTCCGGGAGGAAAATTGCAAGCGGGAGAAACGCGAGCTGACGCCTTGCGCCGGGAAATTAAAGAGGAATTGGGGTTAGAGATTGTGGTTGGCCGGCCGTTGGTGACGATCAAGCATACTTATACCCATTTTCGAATCAGCTTGCATGCATATCATGCCCAATACGTCTCTGGCAAGCCTCAGAACATCGAGGTTGCCAACCATGCTTGGGTCCGTCTTGATGATTTGGACCAATATCCTTTTGCCGTGACGGATCAGAAAATCATTAAGAGATTGTTGGATGAAAAGGGTGTTTTTCAAAGTTCGATTCTTCCATCCTTAGCCGTGACCTCTTGAATTTCTGTTGAATAGTACGCGAGTCCCGGTTGACATGGAGAACAAGAGTGAGTTAAATTAAGTTATTGTTAAGACCCCGGTAAGATTTCCAGGGATAGTAAAAAGCGCGGATCTTGGGGCTATACAATACTTTACATAAAAGGCGAGCTCAGTCAGTGATCCCCTGGCGAACTTACCGGCCGGGCAGTTAGCTGGTAATTTGGCGCACAACTCTACTGTACTTTGGCAGAACAATTCAGGAGGTGATCGGGGAATGACAAGCTTGCAGGTGCATGTATTTGGCAAGCTTCGTCTGCAGCACGGTGAAGTTAGGATAGAGACTTTTCCTACTCGCCGTGTTGAAGAGCTCCTCGGTTTCTTCATCGCAAGTCCTCATACACGTCACACCCGAGAAAAGTTGATCGATACGTTATGGCCGGATATTCCCCTTCGTAACGGCCGGGCGAGCTTGAGCACAGCTCTGTGGCGTCTGCGAACCGTTTTTGATCGTCTTAACTTGCCATCTGGTGATTATTTCATAACGAATCGAGATTGGATCCGATTTGAACCTTCCGGTGCCTTTACCCTCGATTTGGCCGAGTTTAACCAGTTCATCGGTGAGGCGGAGCGAACAGAAGATGGGAAAAAACGGGAATCGGCTCTCCGTTCGGCCATCGACCTTTATCGTGGTTCATTTTGTGAAGGCATTTATGCTGAATGGTGCTTGCTCGAGCGCGAGCGATTGGAGCGTCGCTACCTTTGGGCGATGGGCCAACTAATGGACCTCCTTATGCAGCACCAGACATACGAAGAGGCAGCCAGGATTGGAAAGGATATATTGCAATGTGACCCGTTACGCGAAGAAGTTCACCGGGCTGTCATGCATTGTTTTTGGAAATTGGGACGACGATCACAGGCGGTCCGCCAGTTTCAGCTTTGTGCTCGCTCGCTTCAGTCTGAGTTAAGGATCCTGCCCATGCCGGAGACCATTGCCTTATACCAAAAAATCATCAGTGAGCGCCTTGGCGAGCTCCGAATCAATGGCCGGGAACCCGCACTTTTCGAGAACAAAATCGATGAGGCTTATGAAGCCTTCCTGAAAGCTATCGCTGACCTCAACTCTCTATTAGAATATGTAGATAAGCTCCCTGAAGAACGGGTGAAGGCTTAATCGAAGTAAAATCGTGTTTCGCCTTTTTGGCATTTTGAGATCACAATNNACTTTTTTGGGGGAAGCCGAACTTATTCTTTTGCCAGCTTATTCACCTAATAAGCTCTTCAATATATCTTCTACCGAACCCGACTGACCTGAACGTCGAGCGCGATCGCGAATGCGGTCTACTGTTGGGCCAAATCCCATTTGCTCCAAAGTAGACTGCCACTCCTGAAAGTAATCTGCGGGAAACTCGTCTAGCAGGAGAATAGCCGGCCCACCCTCGGTTAAATAATCCTTGGCCTGATCCGGGTCGGCTTTCAAGCTCCTGTTGATTTGGCTATCGGCTTGTTTCAAGAGCCGTTTTACCTGATTGCTTGCCCAGATTCCCTTATCGGTTGGCACGTATTGGGTGACTGGAATCAAACCCATCACCCGTTGTGATTCCTTTTTCATAAAGCCTTTTTCGATCAGCGATTGCAGCACATAATTGCCTTTGAAAGTATCGTATCGGCTATTGAGCTCCGACAAGGCGGCTCGGGTTAATCGATCGATATCCACATAGTCGTCTAATCGGGAAAAATACTTGGCGAATAATCGCTCGTGCGGCCGTAACTCAGTTTGGGTGAACTTTTCACCGCGCCCGACTTTGTAGGTGGTCGTCATATCCAATACACCACGAATGGCCAGATCTAATAAGGTATAGCGCATCATCTGCCGGCCGCTGCTATTATCAGGATCGATCAAAAACAAAGCTTCGGCTGGTGTTAAGCCCAGCTCCTCCCACGCTTTAGCCAGTGCCTGGCTGCCCGGAGCCTCTTTATGGGTTTCGTTCCCCGAAGGACCATCTCGTTCCAAAAGAACGGCCAACACCTCCATCGCCTCCTGACGTTGGCCAGGATCGGCCGAGTATTTCATCACATTTTGCATAGCCTGGATGGCTGGCTTGATCCGGCCTTCCCGCTGGTATAAATAGCCAAGCTGCAGATAAGCGGCGGCCGACTCAGGCTCCAGGCGAATAGCCCGCTTATAAGCCCACAAAGCCCGATCTCGATCGCCGGCCGCTTCTGCTACCATGCCTAGTTGATTCAATAATTCGACATTGCGTGGGTCAGCGCTAACCGCTTTCCGTATCTCCTGAAGAAGCTCTTTTTGGCGGTTTCGTTCGGCGGTACTCTCATCCTTTCTAGACTTTTCTAACTCGCTTACGAGGGTTTCCAGCTGCTCGCCGATCTTTGTCTGTTCTTCTTCCGGGATTTCGTTTATCTCCATGGAATCTAATCCTCAATCCAATTACATAACATCCTTATAGTACCATATACGAAATCTCTTTTTCCAGGGTTGTTGAGGGAGTCTATCCTCTTGTGAGACTTTTGTGAGACTCGGGATCTACAATTTACATGCAAGTAATTGCACCTTGACATCTGCAGCTTAAGGTGACAAGTAGACCTGGCAGCACACCAGAAAAGCGAGGACGGTTACGGATGACGAAGTGCCTAATCAGCCAGTGGTTTATGCGATTCTATTGTTCATCTGTGACCAGGTCATAAATTTGGAGTCAGCCATGGACCAACAAGATCAAGGGATCATGACCTATTTTGAAGCTGAAGCGCATTCTTTTGTGCTGCGTATCTGGCGGGAGAACCGGGAGGACCCCGATGCTCCGGCCGAGTGGCGAGGCTGGATCGAACACGTCCAAAGTGAGCAACGCCACTATTTCCGCGAGCTCGGAGAGATCACGAACATCGTCTCTGCTTATGTTGGCGACATGGCCAACCTGGATAATCAAGTCTTCATGCCGATCCAGCCCAAGAGTGAAGAAAAATGATGACCGCAATAGAAACGCCGGTTTCGTCCGACGTAGCAGCCACTCTCGAACCCTTCGCCGACAGCTACCAGGAATTGTTGGGAGGCCTAGCCTACATCGATCTTTTAGTACGCTGGGCTGTTGCCCGGGCTCGTGCTCACGGCCTCGATCCCGATGATGAGTTTCGAGGCCTTTATATCTCTGAAGATCAAATTGATAGCCTATTAGGCTATGAATTAGGCAGCCTTTGGCCGAATCCAAACGGGCAATTGGCTGGCATGGAAGGGTGGCCTGCGATCCTAGCCCAGAGTCGGCAGCAGTGGCAGAGGCGAATCGACGCCGGTTATCAGGCTGGCACACCACACCTTTTTAGTAGTCTGATCCGCACCTTCCAGCTCTCACCGGACGAGGTCGACATCTTATTGATTACCTTAGCGCCGGAGATCGATCCCAGGTATGAGCGTCTCTTTGCCTATCTACAAGATGATGTCACCCGGAAGCGCCCCAGCGTCGATCTGGTCTTAAACCTCTTAACCGATTCTTTTGTTGCCAAGCTGGAAAAACGTCGGCTGCTGACGGATGACAGCCGCTTGATCAGCTCCCAACTCCTGGCAAGGTTTAGCGAAAACACAGGCAAGGAGCCATCCTTGTTAGGCCAGTACCTGCGGCCAGCAGCCCGAGTGGTTGAACACCTCTTGAGCCAACCAGGCCTAGACGAGCAACTAGTGGACTGTGCTAGGCTCACATTCCCATCGGAGCCTGTGGCCTGGTTGCCAAAAGACATGGTCGAGAAATTAACCCTTGCCATTACCAGCATTCCCATCGAGGGTCCATTGCCTTTGTTTGCTTTTGAAGGTGGCTATGGTGTAGGAAAACTGGCAGCGGCCGAACACCTGGCTCAGACGCTTGACCAGCCCTTGATCGTCGCCAGGCTAGAAGCTCTGGCCAATAGCGATGTCGGCTTGATTGAGGGATTGCGA
Source organism: Chloroflexota bacterium (assembly GCA_003519205.1). Taxonomy (GTDB): domain Bacteria; phylum Chloroflexota; class Anaerolineae; order Promineifilales; family Promineifilaceae; genus UBA11865. The sequence goes on along the minus strand of DOXE01000425.1, from coordinate 2,608 downwards.
TTAGTACTTCGCGACGGCCGGCTATTGAATGCCCTCGTCTACTTGACTCAATGGAATTCGGTTTTGGAAGATAACAGCCCACCCTTTGAGATCTTAGATCTACTATTGGCTTATCCCGGGGTGATTGCCGTCGGTGGCGAAGGGGTTTGGCAGCCGGAAGGCCAGAGTCGCACCAGGCGTATTCTTCGAGTTAGTTTCGCAACTGGAGATTATGAACATCGCCTCCAGATTTGGCAGCGTTGTCTGGATGATTCGAACCTGGGATTAGATCATAACGGGCTACCATTGGCCCAATTGGCCAACCAGTTTCTGTTTTCGCCAGGTCAAATCGAGGATGTCGTCGCCACCGCGCAAGATCTGGCCCTCTGGCGTCGAGAACCACTATCGGCCAGGGACTTTTTTTCGGCAAGCCGGGCTCATTCGAATCAGAAACTGAATACCCTGGCCACCAAGATCACCCCTCGTTATCGTTGGGAGGATATTGTCTTACCAAAGGATACGCTGGCCCAATTGCGAGAAATGGTAAATACCGTGCGTCAAAGGCCTGTGGTCTATGGCCAATGGGGATTCGATCGTAAGGTGGCTCTTGGTAAAGGGTTGAGCGCCTTATTCGCCGGAGAGTCTGGAACTGGCAAAACGATGGCGGCCGATATCATGGCTGGCGAATTAGGCCAGGATCTTTACAAGATCGACCTTTCCATGCTGGTCAGCAAATACATTGGGGAAACAGAAAAAAATCTGAACCGAGTATTTGGCGAAGCAGAAACCAGCAATGCCATCCTTTTTTTCGACGAGGCGGACGCCATTTTTGGTAAACGATCGGAAGTGAAGGACAGCCACGATCGATACGCCAATATTGAGATAAGCTACTTGCTCCAACGCATGGAGACCTACGATGGCGTCGTGATCTTGGCCAGCAATCTTCGCGGCAACCTGGACGAAGCTTTCACCCGCCGGTTGCACTTCATCGTCGAATTCCCATTTCCGGAAGCGGCCGACCGGGAGATCATCTGGCAGGTCAATTTCCCTCCAGAGACGCCGTTGGCCAAGGAAGTGGATTTTCGATTGCTCGCCAGACGATTTCGAATCACTGGCGGCAATATTCGCAACATCATCATGGCTGCAGCATTCCTGGCGGCTGAAAAAAGTGAGCCGGTTAATATGGTTCACCTTTTGCACGCCACCCGTCGTGAATACCAGAAAATCGGCCGCCTGATTGACGATGAATTGTTTATTTTAGGTGACTAAGGCTGGAGGAAGATCATGGCTCGCCGTCGCCGAAAGGTTAATCAGGAACAAAAAGACAAGCAACTAAAGCCTAAAAAGCCTGAGAAGCAGCCCGATCCGAAAATGGCTGACGGTCCCTTCACGGCCAACTTAAGGCTGGACAATAAAGATGGCATGACCATTACCGAAATGCAACATACCGTTGGTAATAAAGCGGTCCAACGACTTGTCATACAGCGGTTTTCCGGAAAAACAGAGGAGGATCAAATCAACTCTAAGGTCGTTTCTTCACCCTCTGTCATGGGTGGCGAGGGGCAGGGGATGGGAATGCCAGGTTCGGTCTTCCCCACCAAACAAGGCGCTGAACAATTGCCAATCGAGATGAAGGGTGGTTTACCGACAACTGAACAACAGGCCGGACAAAATTTCCCTCAATCGAAAGCGGGATCCCAGGACTCACTAGAATTCAAAGTTGAATCTGGTAACAGCCAACAGATGAGTGAAGAAGCACCCGGGGCCGAGATATCTCAAGGAGTAGACAAAGTTGAGCAGATCGAGGCCCACGATCGACAAACCCTTTATTTTGGTTCTCGAGGACCGTCCGTGGTTTCCTTGCAACGGCAATTACGTTCGATCACTCCAGGGGCAGCTGGCCTGGCTGTCGACGGCATCTTTGGTCCGGTTACCCGCCAACATGTTTTGGCTTTTCAGGAGTACATGGGCTTGAAACAGGATGGTATCGTCGGACAGAATACCTGGCGTTCCCTGGATTACCTGTCCAAAGGCGAGGATATTGATCCCGATAAACAAAAGGAAATTCGGGAAAAAAGGCAAGAAGCCCTCGAACTATACCTAGCAGGTGATTTCAAGGCTGCTAAAGATGGCTTTGAAGAGGTTTACCTGGATTCGGCGTTGGCGGGTAAGCCCCTGCAACGGGCTGGTGTGGCCATTAACATTGGTCTCTGTGTCCACCAATTAGCCGCCAACCAGGAGCTAGAGCTGGAAGAGCAACGCGATGTGTTGTTTAAGGATGCCATAAGTTGGTACATGGAGGCGGCCAACACACCGGGAAAGGCGGATCGGATGGTCGACATTCAAACCAACTCTTTAGATCGAATCCGCGAGTGTAGGGCTAAAGAACCACCGGCCGGAGAGCCATACGGCCTAGAACAGCTCGATCAACCTGAGACAGCCGTTGAGGAGGAGTTGGAAGAGCATGAGGCTCAATAAGCGAATCGAAATGTATTGGTTATTGGATAAACGACAATTTAAGAAAGCTAATTGATGCATTTTTTAAGTCCGTAAAAAGCTCGACCCGGACAACAGTCCGGCGGATTTTCATCCGCCAAGAGCAGATACTTATAGATAGACTATTTAGAAA
>DOXE01000316.1 GCA_003519205.1 Chloroflexota bacterium | reverse complement strand
TTGTAGCCACTGGCGACATGGGGGTCGAGCCGGCGTCCGGCTTTGGTAGCGATGACAATCTCCTCGCTTCGCTCCTGGCGCAGTCGTCTTAGCAATCTCTCGCTGCGACCATCGCCATACACGTCGGCTGTATCGAAGAAATTAACCCCACAATCTACCGCCGTGTGCAAGGCGGCCATAGACTCCTGATCATCCACCTCTCCCCAGGAGCCGCCAATGGCCCAGGCGCCGAAACTGCTAGCCGATACGCGCCAGCCTGTCCGTCCCAATTCACGATATTGCATCTAATCAACTCCTGAAGTTCTTCTAGACCCAATCGAGGATCATTGCGCCAGGCACAGCCTGCACAGCATCCACCTCTGGTTGAATCTTTGTCTCTTGTTGATAAATCTTGGTGACATGTTCAGTGAAGGGTTCCAGGAAACCGCCCTTCACCAGGGCGACCATGCTGCCGCCAAAGCCAGCGCCCGCCTGTCTTGCGGCCACCGCACCCGGCGCTGTTGACATGGCCTGCATCATCGCCGACATGGCCGGTGCACCAATCTCATACAAATCAAGCGCCCCACTGTAGGAGGCTGCAAACAGTGCATGAAGCGGCTCAGGACGACCCTCAGGCAAAGCTTGAGCCAGATCCAATACCCGTTGATTTTCTTCTATGATGAACTGGCACCGTCTGGCTATCAATGCCGGCAATGCCCGCCTTTGTCCCTCAAACATGGCCGGTGTGACATCTCGCAAAGCTGTTATTTCAGGATAAAAACGCTGTAAGAGGCGTACACCCTCTTCGCACTGTGCCCGGCGCTCATCATACTCAGTGCCAACCAGGTTTCGTTTAGCTCGTGTGTTGCAGATGACGACGTGCAAGCTGGGATTTATGCGCACCACTTCGCTTGTTAGATGTCGGCAATCCAGCAAGATAGCACATCCATTCCGACCCATCACAGAACTGTATTGGTCCAGGATGCCAGTGCTGACGCCCACAAATTCATTCTCAGCCTTCTGTCCGATCAAGGCCATGTCTACGGGATCTAATTCTAAGCCGCTGAGTGTCTTGAAGAGAAGGGCTGTCGCCATTTCAATAGCGGCCGAAGAACTTAGACCACTACCAAAGGGAATGGTGCTGTGAACAAGGCCGTCAAACCCGCGCAGCTTGTAGCCGGACGCTTGCATCTCGGCCGCTACGCCACGCACGTAATTGGTCCAGGGCACCGCCTCATCACGTTGAATGTCTTCTAATGAAAACAAAGCGCCACCCGGGACATTGCAGGAGTAGATGGCCACTTGGTTGTCCTCCCTGGGACGGGCTGCTATCCAGGTATCTCGATCGATGGTCATGGTCATGACAAAGCCCATGTTGTAGTCGGTGTGGCTGCCCATCAGGTCGACGCGTCCAGGGGCTCGTGCCCAAATCGAGGGCAACCTGCCATATCGCTTATTGAATTCCTCGCTGATATATCGTCGTCGTTCTTCCATATTGAATTGGTTCAATTGCCCAACTGCCGGAATGCCTCCAACATGACCGCAACATTTTGCAGAGGGATGTCGCTCATCATGCGGTGGGATGGGGCGATGACCAGGCCGGTACCTTCCGGGGTGAGGGTATGGGCCACCTGGGAAACGGCCGTTTTGACCTCGTCCGCCGTGCCGTAAGGCAGCACTGTTTGGGTGGAAATGCCGCCATAGAACGACAAGCGGCCTCCGTACTGCTCTTGCAGCCAGACATGATCCAACACCTCCGGCTGCACCGGGTTCAACGTTGTTAAACCAATTTCTAGCAGATCGGGCAAAATCTGCTGTATCTGCCCATCTGAATGCATGATGATGGGCAGGCCACGATCTTTGAAGGGGGAAAAGAGGCGGACCAGCCTCGGCTGGATGAGCGCGCGCCACATACGGGGTGAGAAGAGCAGGTTCTTTTGTGCGCCATAATCGTCGCCAAAGTAGCCGCCGTCGACGCCCAAATCCAGATATCGATGGATAAGCACCAGTTGAATTTCGGTGATACGATCCAAAAGCGAACCCGCATAGGCGGGATCGGTCGCCATATCGATGAAAAACTGCTCGAAGCCGCGCAAAGACCAGGCCCGTTCAAACAGGGCGAACCCAAGATTGGGGACGATGAAATACTCTTCCCCTTTGGCGGCAATTGTTTCTTCAGCATCCCGCAGCAAATCAGGGGCATGTGGATCGGGCCAGTGATAGAGATCGAGATCCTGTGCTTCCGCCAGAGGGCTGATAGCAGCAAAATACCCTTCTTCCCGGGTATCAAAACCTACCCCCCACCAGTCGAAGCGGACGTTGCCGTCGTCGCTGACTCGACCGTCATGACTGATATCGACGCGCATCATATGGTTGCCAAGATAGTGCGGCAGTTGCTCAAGCGGTACGTCAAAAAAAGCCGCCATGCTTTGCCCGAAAGCGGCCGTGTAGTTGATTTGCGTGGGGACGCGATCGATGGGTTCGTAAAACAACGCCTTCCGCATCCGTTCTTTACGGGTCAACGCTGTTAAAGCCATTCAAACTGTCCTGCCTATTGTGAAATATTAGGGTCGATGCTAGCATTGACGACAATGAAACCTCTTTACCTGTTTTTGCTGCTGGTATCTTTGACGGCCTGCCAGGTCGTTCAAGGGGCCGCGAACAAAACAGCCGTTTCCACCCCCACTATTACCAATACTGTTTTCTATGACATTACTCAAAGTATTACCCTGGTGAACGAAGGGCCCATGCAGCCCGAAAAGCACAATATTTGGGTCGCCCTCATCAGCAACCAAACGCCTTACCAGGAAATTATTTCCCGTGAAATCCGACCGGNNCTCTTTAGCAGAAAAGCTTTCTTACCCAGACCAGGCCGTTTGCGAGCAGGTCAGAACCTTTTACGACTACATCGGCAACAACCTGGTCTACAGCTACAATGGCGAAGATTGGGGTGCGCAGGCAACTCTGGGAAAAATGGGGGCCGATTGTACCGAATATTCATCATTGTTAATTGCCTTGAGCAGAGCCAGCGGTATCCCTGCTCGTTATGTGGAAGGCTTGTTGTACCTGGATGAAAGTGATTCCAACGAAGCTCGCCAGGAGCATGCCTGGGTGGAAGTGTTTTTTCCAGGAAATGGTTGGACTCCCATCGATCCTACTTTAGGTCGTTCCACACTCACTCGAGAGAAACATTTTGCCCGGTATACGCCCAATCACATCGTTGTCACAAACGGCCGGAATCCGTCAACCTTGCGTGGCGCCAGCTATTGGAGCCATCTCTATTGGCCCGGCGACAGTACGATCATTCGCATTCAAGATGCAGAGTGGACCATCACACCACAAAGCGCTACCCAAATTCCATAGTTATTTGATTCGTCTCNNGCTACAATACCGGCGTTGATGGCGCCGATGATATAACTGCCTAGAAAAGTCCCAAGAATCGTGCCCGTCCCGCCAAATACTGATGTGCCACCCAAGAAGACGGAAGCCAGCGTAGACAGCAGATACCCTTCACCCAGCGATGGCCAGAAAAACGAAACCTGCAAGCTGGCTAAGACGCCAGCAAGAGCCGCAGCTAGACCAATCATGATAAAAATCGCCATGCGCGTGCGATTCACGTTGACGCCCATCAATCTGGCGCTCTTTTCATTGTCGCCAATCAAATAGATGTGCGCGCCGAACCGGGTGCGATTCAATATGATCCAGCACAAAATGGCGATGACGAGAGACCACCAGAATTGATTAGGGATACTGCCAATCCCCTTACCAACAAGGAGCTTATAAACGAAGCTCTCCCTGGCCGTGATCAGCGTTGCGCCTTGACCTTGTAGGAGTACCAGCGACAGCCCGCGCAAGAAGAATTGCGTACCGATAGTCGCCACCAGCGATGGGATGCCAATGCCCACTACGAGCCCTCCGTTCAAAATCCCCGAGGCGATCCCGGCCGATAGCGCGGCGATGAGGGCCAGGGCCACGTTACCTGTCGGCTCAAATATGAAAATAAAAGCCACCATGCCGATCGCCATAATGGATGGGAAGGAAAGGTCTATCTCCCCGGCAATGATGACCATCGTCAAGGGCAAAGCCATGATGGCGAAGAGAGGTGTTGTCGCCATGTAGGCATAGTAGATCTGGGGCGATAGAAACGTTTGGGGGGCTGCAAGGATGAAGAAAAGCCATAATCCGAAAAATACGACGATCATGCCTAGCTGAGTCGCATTCTTGCGCAAGAAGCTTCTCCAATTAAATGGTTCTTTCTTCGGTTCAAGGACTAGCTCCTCGCCAGACAGTTCCTCAATTTCAGTGCTCATAATCTTATCACCTCGAATTATGTGTCAACACGCCGGGGTAGAAATCTGTTTAATCCAGGCTACCTGTCTCCGCAACGCGGTACATCTTCTCCATCAGGTCGTCGAGGCTGATATCAGATGTATTGAATTCGCCGGCGACCTTTCCGCGATCGAGCACGACTACGCGGTCGGCCACCGAGTAGACATGAAAGATATTGTGATCGATAAAAACGGCCGATTTGCCCGCATCTTTGATATGGCGCACAAAGTCCAGCAGCCTGCGAGTTTCTTTGAGTGATAGCCCCATGGTGGGCTCGTCCAATATGATGATTTCTGCGTCGAAATAGAGGGCACGCACGATAGCCACGCCTTGCTTTTCGCCTCCGGAGAAGGTCTCGATGGTTGATTCNNTGTTGCTCGGCGAGAGCGCGTTCCTGGTAGACGGTTTCGATGCCCAGGCTGCGCGCCATGGGCACGGATAGCGACTCGATGTGGTTTCCGTCGATATAGAGTTCGCCGGAACTAGGTTGGTGATAACCAGTTAGAATCTTGATTAAGGTTGATTTACCAGCCCCATTGTCGCCCAGAAGGCCAACAACCTCGTTTTGTCCCAGTTTGAAATCGACATTGCTCAAGGCCTGTACTTCTCCAAAGTTTTTGGATACGTCTCGCAATTCTATTCTGTAAGTTGGTTCCATAACCCGTCTCCACGAGTGAGAGATGAGGGCCAAACGGCCGTCTGGCCCTCATCCGAGCACGGCACGGCGTCTCAAACACAGACGGCCGTCGCCGTGACACTTGCTCTTGACTAGCGAATCTGTTGTTCTACGAGGTCAGCCAGCAGCTCTACATTATCTGCGTGAGCAAAGCCGGCACCGGTATCGATGTGTAAACCGGTAAAGGCAAAGTTATGGGTCAGGCAGATCTGCAGAATGGGCAGATACCCTTGCAGCCATTGCTGCTGATCGATGACCAGATCCGTCCAGCCACCGCGAATTGCTTCTACCGTTGCCGGGGAGAGATCAAAGCCAGCCGCGAAAATGTCATCAGGCCCCAAACCCGCAGTATCCAAATAGGTTTCCAGCGTTGCTGTCAGCGCGCCATGATCGGTCACCACCAGCTGCACGTCNNGGTGCGCTCGCCGCGCCCGGCTTGGGCTAATAGACCCCAGACCATGGCCCTGTCGCCATCACCCAAGCCGAAGCGGCTCACTGCTTCGGAGCCTAGCGCAAAACCGGCCGAGTACAATTCGGCGCCCACATAACCGAAACCTCGAGAGGCATATTCGGCTTCCAGTCTCGGCAAGGTGGTGTTCTGGCTGGTCACGATAATGCCTTGCTCTTCAGCATCGTCTACCACGGCCTCGAAGGCATCATCACCTGGATGACCCATGATGGCGATACCATCCGGCTGCGTAGCCGCTGCTTCGGCGAATTGGGTGACCATCAGTTCTGGGTTCCAATCCGACCAGACAACTTCCATATTGGCGCCCAGATCGGCCGCAGCAGCTACCGCACCGTTATACACAACGGAGGCGAAGGGACCACCGGGTGGACCACCGGGGAAGAAGACGATGTCCGTATCACTGCACCATCCAGCCTGGGCAGCTGGAGCAGCACCTTCCGTTTCGGCAGGCTCTTCCGTAGGCTCTTCGGCCGGTTCCTCTGTGGGTTCCTCGGCCATTTCCTCTGTGGGTTCCTCGGCCGGTTCTTCTGCCGGTTCCTCGGCTGGTTCTTCGGCT
>DOXE01000011.1 GCA_003519205.1 Chloroflexota bacterium | reverse complement strand
ATACGGGGCAGCGTTGGGCGCTACGATGACTTCACCTCAGCTTTCTTGCCGCGCAAAAAATATATGCGGGACCGCTGGAAGGGAGTCGATGTGGCCATGATGTCTGGCAAAACGCCGCCGATCGACGTTTACCAGGTGGGCGAGTCATATTTTGTGCTCGATGGTAACCATCGCGTGTCTGTCGCCCGCCAACGTGGTTTAGAAACGATAGAAGCTTATGTAGGAGAGTTTCCGACACCGATTGGGTTGAGCCCGGAAGCGGACATCGATGAACTCTTGATCAAGAGTGAACAGTTTGCATTTTTGGAGAAAATTGGCCAAGCGAGTCCTTCTACTTTGCGCGAGATCGTCTTTACCTGCCCCGATTGTTATGGCGATCTGGTCGACATGATAGAAACCTANNGTTTCGGCCTGGTATGAGGAAGTATATGTGCCGGGGGTAGAAAAAATCCGGCAAAATGATCTGATGGCCCGTTTTCCAGACCGGACTGAAGCCGATTTATTCATCTGGGCCTGGAAAAACAACAAAATCTTGGAAGAATTGGCGCTTGAGGATCAGTCCTAGCTGAGAAAGAAGTTTATCCCTGCCAGAACCACAATTCGCCGTAAAGATTGGACCAATCTCATGAAATTCATATAGGCCATTGTTTAGCAAAAGATTGGTTCAGTCTAAATATCCGAATTTGACAACCCGTTGAAAATGATTATAATTAATAATATTGAATTCAATATAGTTTGATTAGATATGATTGCGAGATCGTTTACTTTGGTACATACACTATTTCGTCTTGTCAATCATTTCAATCCTGTCAGATCTTTAAGGAACGAAAAGTGAAGAAAAGACGCAATTTCTGGCGAGCCTGGCACGATAAGCAGCACCATTGGTGGGAAGAGCACGATCGTCCACCGGCAGAACCTGACTTTTCCAGCCCACCGCCGGGTATGGTTGGGGCCTGGCGAGAATTCTTCCATGATTTCATGGGCACCTGGCCGGAACAACATTGGGCCTTTGGCGGCCGGCGTTTCAGTCCCTGGCACCAGGGCGTAGACGCCTTTAATCCCTTCGTAGCCAGTTTGCTCAGCAAAGGTGGCGGCCTGTTACCTTTGTACGTCATGTACCTGCTCTCTGAGGAACCACGCTACGGCAACGAGGTTATGGACCTGATTGCCGAACGAACCGGCGGACAATGGATGGCCAACCCGGGAGCGATCTACCCGCTGATGAATGTGTTGGAGCAGCAGGGGCTAATAGAAGGCGAATGGCCAGATCCTCGCAAGCGAACCATCCGCATTTACCAATTGACTGATGATGGCCAGCAAGAGATGGAACGACTGAAAGCGATCGTGCGACCCAAGCTTGAGGAAGCCATAGAGGTCTTGCAGGTCATGGCCCGCGATCTCAACGGTCATGAAGGCGAAAAAGCCGGACCGGATGAGGTGATTTATTTGTGAGTAAGGAGTTTGTGTAACAAATGACAGAAAAAATAATTAGCGAAATTCGTTTTGTAGAGACCGATGACGGTTTTCGAATTGAGGTCAAGGGGGATAAGGAGCGCATGCGCAAGACGATGGGCTTTGGGCCGGGCAAAGGTTTCTGGCGCGGCATGTGGGGTTGTGGCCCACGAGGGCGAGGCAAAGGCGGCCACTGGTCCCACGGACATGGTCCCGGTTTTGGCTTTGGCCCTTGGGGTTGGTGGGGTTGGGAAGAAGACGAGTTTGAAGAGGACGACACACCCCAGACACCACCGAAGGATGTGTAAAAAGATCACAGTTTTCGAAAGAGTTTTGGCCTATCTACATGAAGAAGTCAAAATGAGCATCGCTGTAAAGATGTGATTCTTGCCAGGGCACCAAAGTTTATTACATTTAAGTTCGACCGTCTTGGACCTTAGGCATGACTTCATACACGTTATGGACGCCGTCTAGGGGCAGACGTTGGACGTCGCCGAAGCCAGCTTCTTGGCACAACTGGCGCATCTTGGTTTCAGAGAGTCCCATCGTACCCAGCCCCACTCCATCATCGGCCAAAGAGGTGGACATACAATAGAGTATGCTGAATCCGTAACGTAAGGCCGCCAGATTGCCGGTGTTTTCTTCCAGTTTGTCAGAGCAGTTGACGTCCATGCATATGTACCGGCCGTCCGGTCGTAAGCTCCGGCGAATCGATTGTAGGAGTCCGCTTGGATCGGCAGCATCGTGGATGACGTCAAAAGCGATGATCAGATCAAATTGCTCAGGTAGACCGCTGGCGCCATCTAACACTTCGAAACGGACGATTGTCCGATACACGCCGGCTGCTTCGGCATTCGCCTTGGCTCGAGCCACCAACGGTTCGAAGAGATCGTAACCTATATAGCGGCTGTTGGGGAATTCTTTAGCCAGCATAATCAGGATTTGGCCACTGCCACAACCGATGTCGGCTACGTCTATCCCTCGTTTAAGCATGCTTTGAACCCCGCTCATAGCCGGAATCCAGCGCTGAAACAGGTTGGCCTGATAAACGCCGGTCATATCTCGCTCCATCCCCTCCCAGGTATTGGCTCCGTAAGCGGACATGGGAATGCCATGACCGGTGACGAAGGCTTGTTGAAGCAAATCGATGATATCAAGCATGCCTAACAACATTTGGTGCGTGCCGCCCACGAAGTAAGGCCCACCTTCTTCAGCCAAAACCGGGATGTGGGCGGCCGGCAATGTGAATGTTTCCGAGGCTGGGTCGTAGTCGAGATAACCGGCACTAAACATGGCACTGGCCCACTCTTTTGCATAACGAGGGTGGATACTGGCCAGATCGGCTAATTCAGCGCTGGTAACTGGGCCGTTGGCGGCCATCGTTTTGAATAAGCCTAACCGGTCGGCAAGAGCTGCCAGGATGGTCACTGCCAGGCCACTGGTATCGGCGACAACTTTGTCTAAGAAATTTTCTACCTCTGCTTGATCGATTAAACTGTTCTCATTCTTATACATGATCAACCCCCGGTTAAAGTTGGCCTTGAACTGCCCAAGCACGGGCGATCATAATAATAGACCCGTCACCATTAGCGGGCAAGGATTGGGCTAACAGTTTTTTGAGGGCCGCCCGCTGGTCGTCACTGATAGAGGCCACATAAGCAGGTGCCGGACCCGTCCCGCCCAGGAAAGGCGACCAGTAATCGTCAAAATCCTTAAAAACCGTAGGCACGTCGATGGCTTGAACCTCCACCGCCAGAAATCCCATCCGCTCGAACAAGGCCCTTAAACGGTCCGGCCGGCAGAGGGGAAATCGGAGGCCTTCGTCTAATTCATTGGCTGCTGGATCGAGTTTCACGGCCGCGTCCCAAAAAGTGCGCAGAAACTGCATCTGGTCTGAGTAGTCCCAAACGTAGATAGCAACTTTGCCCCCAAGTTGTACGGCCCGAGCCATCTCCGCCAGAGCGGTTGCTGGCTCGGGGAAAAAATTCAAGGCCAGGCCGGAGACGGCGATATCGGCACTATCATTCTCCACAGGCAGGGTCAGCGCATCACCTACCTGGAACTTAAGGCGGTCATCGGAAAAACGACGTTGGGCGTAGGCGATGAAGCGACTGGATGGGTCGATAGCCTGGACCTTGGCCGGCGATGCCAGATGGAGGATTTGCCCGCTCAACGCTCCTGTGCCACAGCCTACGTCGAGCCAGCGTTGCCGGGGAAGGGGATCCAGCCAGTGTATGAAAGCCTCGGCCACCGGCCGGCTCCAGCGAGCCATGAACTGCTCATAAGTATCGGCGATGTCCCAGGAATCGTCAGGTTGCTGGTAACTGGATATTGGATGACTGTTCAAATTTGCCTGGGCAGTTAGCCCGTCTGTTCAGCAAGCGATATCTATTTCAAACTAATGCCAGGTGGCGCAAAGGTTTGTGTAAATAGTTTAAGAGTCTGGGATCGTCTCGTCAAGATTGTGACAGAGTACACAATTAGGATGCCAACTTTTTTGGTTTGAGGATTCGGCCTTTTTGTCTAGATGACCTTATCGTCTGTGCCTGCCAGTTGGCGCAAGAGTTCCGTCTGACCCGTGTGGTAGGCTTCATGCCAGTAGAGAAACGACAGCCGTTCACCTAACGATCGGTCTTTGCCTTCGGGCACGTGGGCCAGTTCTTCCAGTGTTACCTGCTCTAGCGCAACTTCTAATCGCTCCTGAGCTGTGTCCAGGTCGGCCACCAGTTTTTCCAAGGGATAAGCGACGGCGGCCGTGACGGGCTCCGATTAGNNGGCCGGAGCAGGCTGTCTTCATGGCTCAGCCCCTCGATTTGCATGTGTAAGACCCTGTGGTTGATGCTGAAGTAACGGGCGATGAGATCGGCGCTAATCATGGTTTCCTCCAGAATTAATTGTAAATTTTGAATTGATAATTGTTATTTGTTAACGACCCAGTATCAGCGACTAGTTGCTATTGGTCATGGTTCACGTATCAAGCGTCGGGCTTTATGAATTGAGTGTTGGACACATTATCCTCCGAAATTAGACTTGGAATTACCGAATAGTCTAATTATAGACGATAATTAGATGATCAAGTTCTGGCCTGCTTGTTATATTTCACCGTTACTACGGGCGATTAACCAAAGCATCACCTCCTATGGACTGGATGAAACGATTACGTAAGGATGAGCCACGACGTTGCCAGATCTGCCGCCGGGAGTTGGAGTTAAGCCTGATGCCTGATGTACGGGGTCGCCGGGGTGAGGCGGAAGTCTTCTTCGAGGATCTGCCAACCATGTACTGTGGCCTTTCCCCCCATGCCCGGCATTTCGTGCATCCTGACTTCGGCACCCGTCTAATCGACGCCATATTTTGGAAAAAGTTTGTGCCCCTGGGCCGGCCGGGGGTGTGGGCCAAAGTAAAGTGCCTCAAGTGCGGCAAAAACCTGACCAAAGAGCCGGCCGCTCTGGGCGAAGTGGGCGGCGTCTTAGAGATAAAGGACGCGCCACCCTTCAAGATCCGTATCCAGGGGCCGGTGACCACCTGCCCGCGTTGTGGCACCAAACAGTTAAAAGCCACTAAGGAGGTAGGAACCGACGTTTCCAGTGCTGCCGTAGATGCTTTTAAAAAGATCAAGTTGGAACCATAAAGAGGTCCGTTTACAAATTCAGTCAGCCCTGGGACCGTGGCCATCCTGGCCGCATTAAGGCGAGCGAGACGCTCGCGGTCCCAGGAGGCGTAAAACATAACTTCCATGGCACTTCAAATCAGACAAGCATCACTTGACGATTTGGCTATCCTGGTTTCCTTCACCCTGGCTGAAGCCCTTGAGGCTGAGGGCATCGAGCGTTCGGCCGAAAGAGTCACAGAAGGGGTACTGGCTGGCCTGGAAGATCCGGCCGTGGCCATGTATTGGGTGATGGAGAGCCCGGATGCTGGCCTGGTGGGCAGCATCTCGGTTGTGCGGGAGTGGAGCGACTGGAACGGTGATTATTACTGGTGGATCCAAAGCCTGTATATCAAACCGGAATTTCGTGGCCGGGGCCTGCTGAAGCCATTAATTGAGTTGGTGCGGGAGGAAGCAAAACGGCAGGGGGCTTTGGAATTACGGCTTTATGCCCACCGCTCGAACGAGCGAGCTCTGAGTGCCTACCGGCGAGAGGGGTTTAGGGAGCTGCCTTATCAGGTGATGAGTTTGGAGTTGTGAGGGGGCGGNNGGCGCCCGCCGCCCGGCCGTGGTCTGGCTGGCCGAGGGCGCGGCCCGTCTCATCCAGGCCAGGGAGACGTTGGATGAGTTGATCGGCCGGTGGATTGTCTGAAATTGGCCTTGATCGTCCCGGTATCACCCTGAGATTGGATACGGGTATGCCAGCGCCAAACGTATTCTTCGCCCACCAGATCGGCCTGGAGGGTCAGGCTGATCGTATCCCCTTGGGCGATAGAAACGGGTTCGAGCAGCGGGAAAAAGCCCCGGCCGTATACTTCGGCGATCTTGTCTACCCCTGGACCATTGGAAAAGCCAATCTCTTCCGTCAGTTCGGCGTCAAACCAGACCAGCCAGCCGTGGGCCGTACCGTCACGAGTGGCCGTGTGAACCATCTTCGAGCCGGCCACATGGGGACCTTCTATGGTGGCATAATCCAAAACAGCCCATAATTGAGGTTCGGCCAGCAAGTTGTTTAACCGGATGGTATCGGTGTCCGTGTCGGTCCAACTATTGAGGGTGATCTGCCGGGCTGGTTCCATGGACAAGCCATAAGGATAGTCCCAAGGCCTGAGCAAATCCTGATAAAGGTAACGGGCTTCGACCAGCGCGGCCCACAAAATGTCCCGTTTGGGGATCAAGGTGCCACCGGGGGCCAGGTGGCGCTGCCGGGCGTCGACGATAGAAGGGATATGATCGCTAAAGGGGGGCAGAACGCCGCGCAAATCGGAGACAATGACGTCGGCCGGTTCTGGCAAGGTGACATTGGTCGACAGATCTTGAATGAACTCGATGCGATGGGCAAAACCATTCACCTGAGCTATCTCTCGCGCCAGGTGAATGGTCTCACTGGCTTCAATAGCGTAAACCTGGCGAGCCCCAAACTTACAAGCTAACAAAGCATGAATGCCCGTGGCGGTGCCGATATCCAACACGACTGAATCCGGCTTAATGGCCGCCTTTAAGGCATGGGCATAGGGGTCCATCCGCACTTTATCAGCGATCATACGGCCGTACTCGNNGCGCGAAGACCATAAAGAAAACAGGACCTTTCCCTATGACCCCCGCGCCTATAAGGTCTTGGATTTATCGCGCTGAGCGATCTTTACAGATCTAACAACTGCTTTTTCTTAGCCTCGAATTCTTCATCCGTGAGGATGCCCTGATCGCGTAATTCTCCCAGACGCTCGAGTTGTTCGATGTAGTCGTCCTCCTCGGCGTCGGCTTTATCGACCTGCTCCCACTCTTCATCGGTCATCTCTTCCTTCGGGATGTTCAAATCATCCATGGCTTGATCAAGCTCTTCGTCGGTCAGATCTTCCGCACTTTTGCCGGTATGTTCTTCCACCCGTTCGACGTCTCTTGTGCTGAGCTTGTAAGCGCCTAAGGCGACCAGACCACCAACCAGGATGATCCTTCTTCTCCTACGGCGCCGTCTCCGGCGCCGCATCCTGCTTACCATCCGTGTTGTACGCCGGGCAGCCATGCGGCCGGCCATGCGAGCACCTCTACGCATCATATCGTCACCTCCGAAGTATCTATTCACCGGCGGAAGTGTTCTTTCACTTCGTGTTTCGTGTTAGAGCGCCAGTGACTCACGTGTTTTGCTATATGAACTATTATGCCTTGTAAAATTCTGCCAAACACGCAAAAGTTATTTTGTTATCAATTGTCTATTATCCGGCTTTAGCTGTTATCCGCCAAAGAACCGGTTTGCATGAATTGGTTACCGTGGCACGGGTTTTTTACTCGTACGTTCTCCACTAGACAAGTGAAACCCTCAATTGGCCGGTTCTGGAGTTGGTTCTTCGGTTGGCTCCTCAGTCGGGGTTGGCCTTTCAGGGGCCTCTTCAGTAGGTTCCTCGGTTGGGGTCGGTTCTTCGGTGATTTCCTCCGTTGGCGTCGGCTCTTCGGTTGGTGGCGGCGTTCCGGTGGCTGGTTCCTCTGTTAAGGTGGGTACCTGGGTCGGTCCATCTGTGGGCGGCTCTTGAGTCGGTACCTCAGTCAGCGCTTCAGTCGGCGTCCCCTCCGGTAGAGGCGTCTCCGGTGATAGAGGCGTAAGTGAGGCCGTGGGCGCCGGTGTGTGGGTAGCCGTTGCTTCTGGGCTGGGAGTTATAGGCGCGGTTTCAGTGGCGGCGAGCGTTGGTGTGGGTGTTTCGGTAGGTGTGGCGCGTTCGCTGCCGTCAGAGACGGTCAGGTTGCCACGCAGAATGGAAGCTTGCAACAGCACCGATTCGGACACGGCCGCGTCGATAGCCCGCTGCAATGCATCCACATCTGTCTCACTATATACACCCGTGTAGTCGACGATCTCATAGCTCACGGTGTATTGCCGGAATTGACGATTGATTTCCAGATCGATCACATCTCCCTCGTCTGGCGATACTGAAGAGAGGACAATCGACTCGATCATCGCCACATCCTTTGCGTGTTCATTCGTTACCAGAGTGATGATGACCAGGATGATGGCCACAGCTAGCAGCAAGGCCAAGGCCAGATTCAAGCCCCGACGCGCCTGCTCGCCTCGCTCGAGGCGGAGTGGCGGGCGAAATCCCAACAACAGGAAGATCACTGCCGCAGCAACCACGATGGC
>DOXE01000431.1 GCA_003519205.1 Chloroflexota bacterium | reverse complement strand
CTGCTCGCCGGACATCTCCAGGCTAAAAATGGCCACCCGTTTAGCGAATCGACGAGCGGCCGCCTGGGAAATTGCCAACTGCAATGCCGTCTTACCCATCCCTGGTCTGGAAGCGATGATGATCAAATCAGATTTGTTCAACCCACCCAATAACTTATCCAAATCGCTGAAACTGGTAGGCACGCCGATGACATCATCACCCCGGGCATGAAGCTCTTCGATCCGATCGAGATAGCTGCTTGCAATCTCCTTGACCGGTACAAGATCTCTTTTCGTTCTTTCCTCGCTGATACCGAACAGAGCCTGCTCGGCCCTATCTATCACGACGTTAACGCTTTCGTCTTCGTCGTAAGCCAGGTTGGCAATCGTCGAAGCGGCTGTGATCATCCGGCGCCGGATGGCGGCAGCCTCCACGATCCGGCCGTAGCTCCGGGCATTGATAGAGGTAGGCACCATGTTAATGAGCCCGATGATGTATGCCTCACCCCCTAATTCCTCTAACTGATTACGCCGGCGGAGTTCATCTGTCAGGGTGATCAGATCAACAGGTTCGCGCCGTTCATTTAGATCGAGGATGGCCTCAAAGATCCATTTATTTTGCTCCCGGTAGAATGCATTGGGTCGCAAAAATGAAGCCACCTCGAATATGGCGTCAGTATCGATGAGTAACGAGCCCAGAAGGGCTTCCTCAGCTTCAACGTTATTCGGAGGGACGCGATCAATCGAACTCATGATGAGTAAATATAAAACGTGAAACGTCCAGTGTATTCACACGTGGCGCGTTTCACGTTTTGCTCCATACTTTTTGGACTAGATTTCTCTATTTTGAAACTACAGTAGATCCTCACCTCAATCCAAGACGTAACCAGGCAAAAACGTTAATGTTTACCACCTCATTCGTCACCTTCGAAGTCGTCAAAATCCAGGGTATCTACGAAATCCTTGAAGGCATCCAGTTTTTCAGAATCTTCCCCGGCGATATCTTCCTCATCGACGTCCGGCTCTGGCAAAATCCCGGCTTCTTCCATAACGGATTCGTCAACGAAGACTGGTACTTTGGCTCGCACGGCGACGGCGATAGCATCGGATGGCCGACAATCGATTTCCTTCATCTCACCGCCTACGTCGACAAATAGGCCGGCGTAAAAGACCTGATCACGCAGCTCGTTAATCAGAATGTGCGATACAGTTCCACCCATTTCTTCAATCACGTTTTTCAACAAGTCATGGGTCACCGGCCGGGCAATTTCGACATCTTGCAACTCGATGGTGATCGCCTCGGCCTCGCAAGGACCGATCCAAATAGGCAAGCGTCGCTCTCCGTCTATATCACGTAACATGACGATACGATGCTGGGAAATTAGACTGATACGGATGCTATCGATCACGACTTCAATCATACAATACCCCTTATTACCAGGTGACAGTCGCAATAATTGTGACTGTCACCTCTGCTACAACGTGGGAGCATTGTAGCATAAAATGGCAAAATCAACATGCCCGGGTCTTAAAAGTTGGCTTGTTTTGGATTTCACCGTGCCAGGCAAAGCCTGTCCTATAATTGTGGTCTACTTCAGTAGTTTCTCTCTACTCCAGGGTAATACTTATTCGACCAGTATCCACCGGCCACCAACATTCAGAATAAACCTTAGTTGGCTTAACGCCTTTTCACCCAGACCGATCGCCTGTGCCTCAGCCCGATTACCGGTCACCCTGAGTTGTTGGATCTCATAACCTGACTCTGACGCGGTTTGTATGATGTCATGGTAGGATTTGGCCAATGGATCAAGGAATTTGCCATTATTTTTAATTACCCGGTCGATGCTTATGACCAAGGCATTAACCTGATCATAATCTTCTTCTGATAAGGCATCATTGGCCGCCTTTAACATCGTTTCCAAAGCCACGTTGGTTATTTCATCCGGATGGCGACTGAAATCGGCCGTGGCATCTAACTGCACGGCAAGCTCAGGGGATGGCAACCAGGCGTAGAGATAGTAGGCAGTCGGATCATACATAGTCTGGTAGCGTCGCATGACGTCGTAAAGCTGGATGGTTGATTGCAAATTGGCCAAAGTTGGACGGTCGCGAGGAAAATTACTCAGGTATTCCAACCAATCAGCTTCTACTTCCTCCAGACTGCTACTGAAATAGATCCTCAAATTTTTATCAATCGCCCGGGAAAGGGTGCCAGCATCGTCGGCCGATGCATTACTATAAAAAGCGTGTACTGCCGACCAGCCATAAGTCTCTACTAAGTATTCCACGAAGCTAGCCGCTTCCAGATAGCTGATTTCGTGTTGAGTGGCAAAAAAGTTGTCAATCGCTTCGGCAAGGGGAACATAGCGACCCATTTCAACCAAAGCGGCCATACGTTGGCCAAGGTCTTCTTGCTTATAGTGACCACCTGTAACCCAAACGGCTACGCCTTCCGAAAGGAAGGTGATCCGGTCTGGTGCGAATTGTTGGTCGATCAGGTGGACAGCTTCGTGAACGAGGACTTCCTCAAACCCACCGCCGGCATAGTCGCGATCCAGATAAGACACCACCATTTCGTCTGTGGCGTAACCACCCTGACCGATTACACGGTTGATTAGGTAAACATCGTAGGGTCCGATCAAAGGTTCGGTTAGCTTCGTTGAAGCTTGGGCGAAAGCCGTGTCGACCTTTAATATTAGCTGATCTAAGTCTCGATGAGCGGCCGTTCCACTTACCACGTACAGCTTGCAACATTCCGTGTCGGCCGTTATCCAAGTAGCATTGGCCTCAGCATTCGGCAACAACTCACGTGGCTCGACCACCACCGTCGTCGTAGCCTGGTTATTATTTGGATTTTCGTCGCCTATTTGGATGAGATCCTGGGGATCGAGTACGGCTGTTATCGTGTGGGAACCTTGCTGATCGATAGTGTCCCACACCCATTCATAGAGACCAACCGTATCCCCGCTTAATTTCCGCCTGTTCAAGCTGCCAGCGACGAGTTCGACACCATCAACCAAGATGCGGACGTCCACGTCATTGGGCGCCAAACCCCTGGGAATATTGGGCGCAATCTGGATGCTGGCCCGATCGCCCGCGTAGACGGCCGGAACCGGAAATAGGGAGATGTCTCCTGGTGTAATCGAGAGGTCGTTCAGGGCCATGCCGGCCGTGGCCAAGGGCTCGACTTCTGTAGCAGGAGTTGGCGAAACGGGAAATGGCGTAAACGTTGGAAGCTCGGGCGTTTGCGTGGCTGGCATGGTGGCTGTGGCGGCCGGTGTGGTAGGGGTTGGTTCTGTCGTGGCCAATGACTCTGCCTCAACATCCGCTGTATTTGAGGGGACGGCGGTAGCCTGGGGCTCGGTCTCTTCCACAGAAAGGCCACAGGCAGACAAGGCCACCAGAAAAATCAATAAAATGAAAGAAGTTCGCCCGATCCTGTATTGCATAACGCTTTATCCGATGAATATCTACTTCTTCTTTCCGAATAGCCGACGCAGGAAATGCGACAGATCATCCCAAAAAGAACGTCGAGAGACAGTTCGGCCGGAGGGTGGCCGGCTGGTCGAAGGCGGTTTTTTCGCCGGTGGTTTTTGGGCAGGTGGCTCTTTCGCTGGAGGTTCTTGAGCTGAGGGAGGCTGTCCTGGTAGACGAACCTTCAGGGTTTCCAACACCGAACCGATATCATGAGCCAGGGCATGCTCTGGAGTGTTTCCCACCTCGCCGGCAAAGTGGAGGCCAACTGCTTTGCCGCTTTCTTCATCGACCCAGACCGCACCGGAATCGCCGCCCATGCTGATCTCGCCCGGAATGGAACCTGGACGGGGGATGATTCGAAACACCTTCTCCAGCATATAAACGCCTGCCCCTCCGTAGTTAAGCGGGACCATCATTTTAATGCCGTCGACAAAACCCTCTGTGAAGCCTGAGCTCCGGCTGCTTTTCCACACCAGCATCCCAAGACCCGGGATGGTCAATTGCTCGATAGCTCTACCCTCGATCGTTTTCGTCTGAACTGGCCGAGAACCGTTTAAGCGAGCCACAGCGGCATCAAAGGGGCCCAATACCCAGCGAGCGAGTTCGGCAATGGTGTTTTCAGCTCGCGTCCCGCCATCGATCCAACCAGGCTGCCATATCGCTAATCCTGGCTCGACGTCTTGCCGGCCGGCTAAAACATGCCAGTTGCTCAGGATCATTTCGTCTCCAGATTCCAGGTCAATTACCTTGGCCCCTAACGTGCCTGCCGTACTGTATTTACAGCCAATACTTACGCCAAGCGGAATGTCGTCCCACCGGATACCTCTTCCTTCGACGGCCGCTTCCGGTTTCACATCTACCAGCGCCTGGGGTGCGTATGTGGCTTCTATCACGTCTACTGGCAAGCCATCTACCTCTTCGGGAAACAACTCCGACTCGTCAAGGTCAGTCACGTCTTTCTTCTTGGCCACGTGTACTCTCAACGAAAGAAGGCCGGTCATCTGCCCTTTGCTCCACTTGAAGCCGAGATCGACAGCAGTGACGCCCTCCCTCTCCAACCATTCGTCTCGCACGCTATCGAGTATCTGTTCCGCCTTGGCTAACTCTTCAGGGGTGAAGCTTGACATGTCGTCCTCCCATCTCTCAATCTCAGAGTTTAGAGTTGCGGCTGGCCAATATNNCCAGCTTCGAAGAGTCAAATCGAAGCATATAATGCGGCCGGAAGGCGAATATTGTAACGTAATCTGATAGATGGGCCGATGGTAATAGCCCTTAAATCGTGGGAGACTAGCGAAACGGCACGGGGATAAAGATCAGGAAAAAGAGGATGATGGTCATCACACCGATCGCTTTGCGAACCGGTCCGACGTCGCTGATATCGTTCATCGGTGGAGGGTGTCGCAAACCACCAAGCATGATGAAAAAAGCCCAGATAAACCAGTTGGTAGAAATGAATGCGCCAGCCAAGATAAGCAAACCGAAGATGATTAGAGCCACGGCATGAGCGGGACGGCCAAGCAAGGCATAAGAGGCGTGTCCGCCGTCAAGCTGGCCGACGGGTAGCAGGTTGATGCCTGTCAGGAAAAACCCCAGCCAGGCAGCGAAGAAAACCGGATGTGCTACGAGGGTTCGATCGGGGGGGATGTCGGTAAATATCCTGACGAACAACTCGATGAGCACTGAAGTTCCTAATGAATCAAGGGTCTGGCCAGGATAAGAATACGGCACGTAATTGGTGGACGATAATAACAAGCCTAACAGCATCAACGGAACGGCCGCCATAAAGCCAGCATACGGGCCAGCCAGGCCAATATCAAACAATACCTTTCGATTTTGCATAGGCGACCGGAGGCTGATAAAGGCACCTAGCGTTCCCAGGCCAAAGGGCATGGGGATGAAATAGGGCAAGGTGGCCCTAACACCATGTAAACGAGCAGCGATGTAATGACCCAATTCGTGTATGCCCAGGATGCCCAGCAGCGTGATGGTGAAAGGCAGGCCGGCAATCAAGGCCTGCAAGATCGCCAGCGGCGATCCGGTCATGAAAGTCTCAAAAAGTGAACGGCCCGTGGTCAGGTTGGCACCGGCCGACAAGGTCGTGAAGACGGTTGCCACAAATAACAGGATGTTCACCAGCGGGTTACCCGTCTTGGGTTGTTCGACCAGCCC
The DNA here is from genome assembly GCA_003519205.1 of Chloroflexota bacterium. Lineage (GTDB taxonomy): Bacteria > Chloroflexota > Anaerolineae > Promineifilales > Promineifilaceae > UBA11865. The sequence goes on along the minus strand of DOXE01000431.1, from coordinate 818 downwards.
CTCCATGGCCAGGATAACATCTTCTCCCTTCTCATGGCGGAAGGCCGGGGTGTAACCATGAGCCCTAAAACGCCGCCTTATCTTCTCATAGCTGTTATCGGCGTTGACCAGCAACTGGCCGCCAAAAGAGATAACCTGTCCCTGGGATTGGGCACTCACCCTCCTTACCTCGAACAGACCATGAAGCTCCGAGCTCAGGGTTTTTACCGTTTGCTCGACCGGGTCCGGCTCCGTTGTGGGATAGACTATTGAATTCTGCATGAGTACAATTGCTTAATCAGATCCTGGGCAGCACGATATCTTGTTGCGCCTGGTACTTACCCTTGCGATCGGCATAGGAGATCTCGCAAACCTCATCTGCCTCCAGGAAGACCACCTGGGCAATGCCTTCATTGGCATAAATGCGGGCCGGCAGCGGAGTGGTATTCGAAATCTCCAGGGTCACATAGCCCTCCCACTCTGGCTCAAAAGGCGTGACGTTGACGATGAGGCCACAGCGCGCATAGGTGCTCTTACCGATGCACATGGTCAACACATGACGGGGTATTCGAAAATATTCCACCGTGCGGGCCAGGACAAATGAATTCGGTGGAATGATGCACACTTCGCCTTTATAGTCAATGAACGACCGGGGATTGAAGTGTTTGGGATCGACTATGGCCGAGTGAACGTTGGTAAATATCTTAAACTCGTCGGTCACCCGTATGTCGTACCCGTAAGACGATAAACCGAAGGATATAACGTCTTTACGAACCTGATCGTCAATAAATGGTTCTATCATCCGGTGTTCGCGGGCCATTCGCCGTATCCAGGCATCA
>DOXE01000433.1 GCA_003519205.1 Chloroflexota bacterium | reverse complement strand
TGCGGCAACAATAATCCGCAATGGATTTTCAACAACAGCAAAGTCGGAAGCCCGGCCGAATAACTCTTTGCCCTCAAAGTCAGTCGCTTTATACTGTGCTAGAAATGTTCCGCCCAGACTAAATTGCACGATGCGATCGGTGCCCGGATCAGCCACAAAAATTGAAGAGTTTAATCCCTGTCCGACAATTTTTATGGCCACTGGTGCTATCAATGGTTGTTCTAGCCCACTGGCACCTAAAACTTCCTCATTCCATAATAGCCGGCCGTTGACATAGCGCCTTAGGCGGCCGTCGCCGTAAAGTAATATCACGCTGCCATCTTCACTATAAATGGCCAAATCAACTACGTTTTCAAGTTCGGCGTCTTCCACAAATTCGATCGTTTGCTGCCCTTCAGTTATTGTGAAACCTTCGCCTTCGGCAAAATATCGCCAAATAGCCGGTGCACCAGGATCTAAAATATATAATCGCTCGTTGAAAGATGTGATCGCCGTTGGTTGAACCCAATCACTCGATAAGGCCAAGGGTACAGCGCGTGTATCCCCAAAATTCGGGAAGAAACTGATGAGGGCTCCTCTTAAATCCAGAGCGGCTAGCCCATCACGTGTGACCTGATTTCCACTCGGTCGCCACATCAGGTCTTGGATTGGTCCAACGATATGGTTGCCGACCACCTGTTCTTCAAAGAGGATGACTTCTGCATTGACACTTTCAGAGTTTTCCAATTCTTCTCCGGCCGCAACCAGATATACGCGATTATTTAGTCCATCAAGCACATAGATGTCGCCATTTTGCCCGTCACCTAACGTCAATGAAGTTAATCGGCTCTCTAGATCAAATTGATGAATAAGATTGCCTGCCATTCGCGCAACGCCAGATAATCCATCCAAGCCATTAAATACCTCTTGTCTCATGGAGGCCAGATCTCCATTTCCAGGTCTTAATTCTTCAGCTTGGCTTAAAATACTCAAGGTATCCCTATAATAACCTTCAGCTTCTGAAGGTGTAGATGCTTCCCGAGCAAGTACGAGGGTACTTGTTGCCTGGTTCTTAAGCTCTCCGAATCTGGCGACCCGTCCGCGTTGTAAATAAACGCCGGAAACGACGATGGCGACAATAATTGGAATTCCGATTGCTATGAAGGTGGGGATCGCCCAGTTGGTGGAACTCTCTTCTTGCCGATCTGAAGGGTAAACTTTTCCTAATAGATCGGCCAACCAACCTGTAAATCTTGACAGACCAAGCGCGGCTTTGGATGTGGCTTTTCTGGCTGTTGTTTCGACAGTTTCAACGTCAATATTTGGCAGTTGGGTTGTAGGGGTTGCGGCACCAACGGCAACAACTTCACTATCAGATTCACGAACGGGTGGTTTTGTGGGAGGTGGGAGCTGTTGACCAGATGGAGATGCAACTGCCGGCCTATCAGCATCCGGCAGAAAACCTGGCGCTTCGTCTGTGAATTCTACAAGAATAACCCTGGCCGAGTCTTGCCCGACAATATCCTCGAGTTCCTCTAGTCCATCTTCAACAGCAGAGTCTACCAGCACTGGATTGAATGCTTCAGTTGGAATATGGGATAGTCTTGGGTCGGCCAGTAATAACGAATCGCCGGCCTGAAGCCAGTTGTGAAAATAGCGAATATCGAGCCCGGCTGTTCGACCAAGAGGTGTGATAGAGTTTGGCCGGGAAGGGGGGAATCTCTCAATCCCAAAATTGTGTCCTAATAGGGCAAAAGATTCGCCTGTTTGTGCTAAAAACAATTCGTTGGCCCGCATAACGGCACAAGTCAAGGCGCCTTCTCGAACCAACTCAGAGCTACCAAGATTGTATCTTAGCAGCAATTGATTGCATTCAGTGATTGCCTTTCGCAAAGCGGCTGTAACACTGCCTGATACTTCATAGAAACGACTACTGATAGTATCAAGTAGGTCTTGAGCCATCACCGAGGTTTCTTCCGGTTGCCCGCTTAACGTTAAATGAACAAATAAAAAGTCGCGCTCCCTGCCCCGGGCTGCCTTATCCGGTGCCGATTGGGCTAGAAGCCCAGGTGTATTAGAAGACTTTTGCGCCTGTCCATTAACAATGTAAAGTTGACCGGCAACAGCTTGTAATTCCATCTCATGCGGTTTTTGGAAAAGTAGGTACGTCTGCGCCCACTATTTCGCTGAATATACTTAATACCTCACCAGGTTCAGCGTGTCTTTTCTGGATGGTTTTTTTGGAGAAGATGAGATCGCCATTAACCTCGACCTCAAAGGCGCCACCACTAGAGGTAATCAGTGTAATATTATCGATTATGTGTTGATAATTTGAAAGGAGGTCTTCCGCCAAACTGACGGCGCGGGGAAGATAGCTTCAAGGCACACAGTATTCAATAGAAACAATATATTTTTTCAATGGAATCCTCCTATTAAGTTATTGTCCTCTGGAGTATAACGATTGGACCATACCTTGACAACCAGAGGGCGCTAGGTTACCATATCCACGCCTTCGGGCCTGTAGCTCAGCTGGGAGAGCGCTACAATCGCACTGTAGAGGTCAGGGGTTCGAATCCCCTCAGGTCCACCAGCGAGCGAATACAAAACAGTTCGAGGGCCTGTAGCTCAGTTGGGAGAGCGCCACAATGGCATTGTGGAGGTCAGGGGTTCGAGCCCCCTCAGGTCCACTAGGCTATGAATTAGTTGCCAGAAATAAAGTGGTAACCTGGAGCCCCTTTCGTTATCTAGCGGGAGGGGTTTTCTATTTTGTTCAGTTGAGGAGTCATTTATGGCTGATAAGTATGTTCCTGCCGATGTTGAAAGCAAGTGGCAGACTCGATGGGAAGAGACGAAACTATATCGTCAGACTGTCCAACCCAATGTACCGAAACACTACGCTCTGACGATGTTGCCATATCCTTCCGGTGACTTACACATTGGACACTGGTATGCCATGGTTCCCAGCGATGCACGGGCGCGATACAAGCGTATGATGGGCTATAACGTCCTGTTTCCTATGGGATTTGACTCATTTGGTTTGCCGGCCGAAAATGCAGCTATCGAACGAAATATACATCCGGCAAAATGGACGTATGCCAATATCAATAAGATGCGCAGACAGCTTCGCAGTATGGGGGCAATGTTTGATTGGCAACGAGAAGCGGTTAGCTCAGACCCGTCCTACTATCGGTGGTCCCAGTGGTTCTTCAACAAGTTACTGGAATTGAATCTAGCCTATCGCAAGAAGGCGGCGGTCGATTTCTGTCCCCATTGCAATACAACTCTGGCTAGAGAGCAAGTTTGGGGTGAAGATAGACATTGCGAACGATGCTTGACACCGGTCATCAAAAAAGAACTCGAACAATGGTTCTTTCGCACGACCGAATTCGCCGACAAGTTATTAAACTTTGAGGGAATTGATTGGCCAGAGCGCGTAAAGGTGATGCAAACCAACTGGATTGGGCGGTCGACAGGCGCCGATGTGGTATTCCGGACAGAGTTTGGTGACCCGATTCCGATATTCACTACTCGCCCAGACACTCTTTGGGGTGCGACTTTTATGGTCCTGGCACCTGAACATCATCTTGTTAAAAAAATAACAACTGAAGAATATCGGCCAGAAGTTGAAACCTATTGCCAGGCAGCAGCTAGAATGGACGACATCGCCAGGGAGTCTATCGAACGTGAAAAAACCGGCGTGTTTACAGGCGCATTTGCTATTAATCCGGTTAACAATGAAAGGATCCCAATTTGGGTCGCCGACTATGTGCTCATGAGCTACGGATCAGGGGCTATTATGGCGGTTCCGGCTCATGATGAACGGGATTTTGAATTTGCCCGGAAATTTGGCTTGCCGATTGTCGAAGTGATCCGATCTCCAGAACGAAAAGACGATGATGGACCTCTTACAGAGGCTTTCACATCAAAAGATACTGGCACCATGATTAATTCCGATCACTTCAATGGCACACCAGTTCTTGGTGCGGTCGAGAAAGTAACATCCTGGTTAGAGGAAAAAGGAATTGGGAAAGCGGCCGTCAATTATCGGTTACGTGATTGGTTGATTAGTCGGCAGCGTTACTGGGGTGCACCGATCCCCATTATTAACTGTAAGAAATGTGGTGGTGTGCCGGTACCTGATGATCAATTGCCGGTGGTATTGCCTGAAGAGGTGAAGTTCGAAGGTGTCGGATCACCGATCAAGAAAATGCCTTCGTTTTATAACACTACCTGTCCGAAATGTGGCGGCAAGGCGGAACGTGAAACCGATACTTTTGATACCTTCATGGAATCATCCTGG
>DOXE01000237.1 GCA_003519205.1 Chloroflexota bacterium | reverse complement strand
GGAGCACCGCCTGCAGACAATCCGAATCATTCTACCTTGGACAGGCAGCCTATTATCGTAGCAGTTATCACCACTGTTAGCCTGGCCTTGATCTTTTTTGTGATTGGAGGTGCATGGTTATGGCGGCGGCGCGAACGATGAACGGTCGGATTGAGAGTTCTCTGCGAAAAGATGAGGAAGATCAGCGAGCCAGGAGTTACCGGCGGCTGGGTCTGCTCAACGGTTTACTCATTGGCCTGGCGCTGGTCCTCGGCGTTTGGGTCCAACAGATCGTCAACCTAGCGGCTGTGCCGGCAGCCGCATCTTATGGGAGTATTTTGCTGGCTGTTGGGCTAATCGTCGCTTTGGGCGGGATAATCGGCTGGGGGACGGCCTCAATCGGCCGGGGTTGGGTAACCACGCTGGCTTGGATGGTTGGCTCGATGGTCTTCACCTTATTGATATCCTTCCAATCCAACCGGCTAAGGACCTTTTTGGTCTGGCTAAGTGATCGGCGATTTTGGGGACGCCTGGTATATCCTCCTCCGGATGCCAGGCTGGGGGGCCTGATCCTGGCCGGTTTCTTCATTATCTTAGTTCTCACATTCCTGGCCATTTTGCAAGATTACCGGCTGGAGAATGGGCAGCAATATCTTGGCCGAAAGGGGCGGATTACCGCCAGTGCCCTTATCCGACTTAGCTTGCCCTTGCCAATCGTCGTAATCGCCGGTCTGGTGACGGGCAATGCTTTCGGTGGCGCTAATTCCACTTTGGCCATGAAAATGGTTTACGAAGCCATTGAGATCGGCCGTACTTATGAGGGTGACTTGAATGAACTAAGCTTAGAACGGGGCATTAATTACAGTGCTATTCGAGGCGTACGCGAGCAATTGGGTGATGGATACACTCTCATCATGGGCGATTCAGACCCGATGATGTTGACTACCTATGTTGTAGTCCATTTTGACAATGGTGCCTGGATCACTTGCCGGATCATCGCTGACCAACTGAGCTTCTGCTATGATGCTTGGCCACCCTATACTATCGGCCTATCTAGCCTCATTTCCGGCGATCCACCTGACGAAGATTGTCACGGTTGTTTACCAGTGGTAGATGATGAATTAGCCCAGTGGCTGCAGCAACAAGGGCAGCGATTTAGCGGCCCACCGGTTATTACTCGACTGGCTCAGCACGGTAGTCAAGTGTTGATGCAAGCCGAGTCACCTGACGGCGCCATGGCGATCGACTGCTGGTTCGAAGGCGCCAGCCCGGTTCGTCTTGTAAGCTGCTCTGTCTCGAACGAGTAATCCAACTTTCGACTCAATCCCTCACTCAGTAGCATTTCTGACAGTTGGGTCGTTAGCCGACCTGACAGCCAGCGACGATATCGCCGGTATTGAGGGTCAGGTGGAAGTGATCGCTCCCAATCAGATCCGGATTAAGGGCTTTATTTCGTTGGGACCGGGAGCAATAAAATGTTGTTAGAATGCTTCCAGTGGATGACAAATACAGCTAAAGTGTCGCCGGACTCGTCGTCCGGCTGGGGCTTTGTGTAACAGATCTTTCGTGCTCCCCTTCGGCTGGCCTGGCTGGCTACCCCGAGAATAAAATGATAACCTGGGGGTAAGAGAAAGGTTGTGAGGCATAGAGATTAAAATGAGACGATTGTCTCCATTTATTGGTGTTATGCTGTTCCTCGTATTGGCTTCATGTCAAGAACAGCAAATACAGAGCCCCGATACCGGATCTGAGTCGAAAGTTGACATCGTTCCAACGACAACCAGCAGTGTGAACGAAGCGGCACAGGAAACCCCGAGTGTTTCTCAGAGTCCTGATTCCAGTGATCCACTTCAAACTCAAGCTGTGGAAGCTCCGTCCAACCAACCTAGCTATTCTTATACGAACCAACGTCCTGATGGCAACCGCCTGGTCTCCGGCCGGGGATCGCTTCCGCAGACACCCTATATTGATATTCCCTTGAAAGGCATACCCCAATGGATCATCGCCGGATCACCAAGAAATGGTGAGTACGGAAATGCAGCCAGTTTGTGGGCGCTCGTTTTGGCCGACGGCCAAACACAGGCATTCGTCTTAAGCAACGGTGAAGCGATTGAAATTCCCATAACACCTACAATCTTTGGAAACAGGCCGCCGGTACTGGAGCTTGCCAATTCTCAACCAGAGTTACTGGTTCCTCCTGAATCCGATACGAGTTTTGGCACTCCGGTGATCCTGGATGAATTTGGGACTGTGGCGGCAATTACGGCGAGTGGGGAATTACAGATAATTGACTCAACCGGAAATTCGATGATTGTGGCGGATATTCAACCGTTGCCAGATGCCAGGTTGTTAACAGATGGAGAAGGTCGTTTGCTCTTTCTTTCAAATCCCACAAGCCGTTATGATCATGGCGTGCTGGGGGACCAGATCGAGGCGGCGGCAATCACCCTGGTTGATACTCAACCTGAACCCAAGGTCTTGCTAACAATATCAATTCCCGAACCGGCCGTCGTTGAGGGAATTGCGCCCCTGTGGGCTGATTTGAATGGCGATGGCCAGCGAGAGATCATCGTCACCCAATCAGATGCCGAGCAAGGTGCCCAGCTTGTCGTTTATGATGAAAAGGGCGCCCAGGTGGCTACAGGTCCTGCCATCGGCCGTGGCTATCGATGGCGACACCAGATCGCTGTTGCTCCGTTTGGCCCTGGTGGTGAGGTTGAGCTTGTGGATGTGTTAACGCCTCATATCGGTGGGGTGGTCGAGTTCTATCGGTTAGAAGACGACCAGCTAAATATCGTAGCTGAGGTACCCGGGTTCACATCCCATGTCATCGGCACCCGCAACTTGGACATGGCCCTTGCCGGCGATTTTGATGGCGATGGAG
>DOXE01000026.1 GCA_003519205.1 Chloroflexota bacterium | reverse complement strand
CAAGCAGAGGTGGATGAGAAAGGCGTCATCAAAGCCAACAACTTTCACCACATCCCTCTAGAGGAGTTGGTGGAGCGTAAGGCTGAATGGCCGGCCGATAAAGGCGCACCTATCGTCATCTATTGCGGCAGCGGGCATCGATCGACGATGTCCATGACCATTCTTTGGGCTTACGGTTATGAAGATGTCCTCAGTCTCAAGGGTGGCTTTGGCGGTTGGGCCGATGCCGGCTACCCAGTTGTAGAACTCGAGGCAGTGCAATCGTCGTAACCTCATAACAGCCAAGCGCTGCAAGAGGTCGCCATGGCAATCTAACTTACATCGCTAAACATCGCTAAATACTTGGATACGGCCAAAACGAGTTATCGGGGCTTCAACCAAGGTATGGTTGAAGCCCCGATTCTTTATTACAGTGCTACCAAATAAAAGGTGCGACAAATCCCCATCGCTGGGGATCTGTCAAACCGAATAGCGATAATTATTTTTAGAGTTGGGCAACTAGACGAAAATAACTTGAGCGCCGTCGGCTATCTCCAGGAATTCCATCGCCCCGACAATACCTTCGACTTCCTCAAACAAATCGTCTTCCGTCAGTTTCATCATGTCGGCCGTCATCTTACAGGCGTAAAGTTTGCCGCCAGCGTCGGCGATGGTCTGCAAATACTCCCTTGGCGGTGGGAAGTCTAACTTCTCCATTTCCTTCTTCATCATCGAGGTGGCGAAGTCGGTCATCCCAGGCAACATGGCCATGAAGTTGGGTATACCCATACCATTGGGCATAGCCATCGACGGATTGCCAAGTGGCGTGCACTTCAGGTGGTCCATCTTCTTGTCGGTGATCATGTCCAAGCCCCAGAAAGTAAAAAAGATGCTGGCGTCGATGCCTTCCATCAGAGCCGCATTGGCCAACACCATGCCGGGATAGGCCATGTCGAGCGTGCCCTTGGAGCAAATGATGCACAACTTTCGATCATTCTGCTCTTCAAACATTTTGATTTCTCCTCAGCTAATATATGATTTGAGAGACGGGCCGGGTGTTCTAATCTGAGAATACCTCTTCCCTTTCCGGCCCACCTCTACAGAATCCTGGATTTATATACAACCTGTGGGCTTGCCTAGGCCAGAAACATAGGCAATCTTTTTCGCCGGTCCCTTGGGAAAAAGCTTGTAAAGGTCCTTGGTAGGCACTCCAGCCTCCTTAGTGATCCGGCGCAATCCTGGCGCTTCACCTTGGGCCTGGTAATCTTCACGTGAAAACTCGATGATCTCCCAGTGCCGTTCGCTCAGCGTGATATTTATGTCCGCGGCTAGAGCGACTGCGACGTCCTTATCCCAGTCCTCCGGGTTGGTCATGAAGCCTTCTTCGTCGAACTCAATCTCTTTACCTGCAATTTCTCTTGTAGTCATGATAATCCTCCAAATTTATTTAATTTTTTGATACTTGACTCTCAGATACAGTCTTTAATACATTCAATGTCTTTGCCAATCCTCTGCGGACAGCCGGGTCGTTGAGTTGCCGGAGGATGGCAAACATGGACACATCCTCGGGCACATCATCTTCCCTGATTACATGAGCTGAAGAGCTCAACAAGGTCATGATTTCGGGTTGGGTCATTTCTTTGACCGTTTCCAATATCAGGACGATGTTTTCTCCCAATTGGCGCACATCCTCTTCGGAAAAATTCGTGACGATCTGGTCCATAATCTCCATACCACCCTGGAGGAAAGCGAAATAACCTTTACGTTCCATTTCATCCAGCCGGGTCATCACCGATAGGAATACTCCATCAGAAATCGGCCCGAATTCTCGTGTAAGGTCAGCCAAACTTTCAAGCTGATCGAGCATCTGCTCGATGTTTCGCGTGTTTCGCATCAATCGTTTGCTGACCCGGATGATATCCTCCAGTTGTACGTAATTCTCGATCTCGTCCAGTTGCCTAACCGATAGTTGGTAGACTTCGCTAGCCACTGGGGTGAGGTCGCTTTTGAGTTCATCCCACTCCTGGCGCCGCCGCTGTTCAACACGGGCCTCTTCGGCAAGAAAGGCAACCTGAGTCGTCAAGGTATCAACTTTTCGGTTGAGCTCTTCCAAGGCCAGCGTCTGATCCATCATTACCTGGTCCATAAGCGTTCTCCTAGCTCCACTTTCCAGCCATGGTCATTTGTGCCGTTATAGGCATCTCTTTCCCCTTGAGAAGGATGTTCCAATACATCCAGCGGAACATGACTTTGCCCCAATGGTTCATCTCCGATTCTTGCAATAATGAGAAGGGACCGAAACCGGGCAATGGATATTTGCCCGGAAGCGGTTCAACGTCATAGTTGAAGTCGATCAAGATGCCCTTACCAAAACCCGATTCGATGAAGCAGTTAGCATGTCCATCAAATTTTTCGAGCATCGGTAATCCTTCGATGTAACGCAGGAAATTATCAACGAAGACCTCAACCGCAAAGTGAGCGACGGAACCTGCCTTCGATGTTGGCAAATTGGCTGCATCGCCCAGGGCAAAGATATTGTCATGATCCGTGGATTGGAAAGTGTGCTTGTCTACCGGCACATGGTTCAATTCATCGCCTAATCCTGAACGCTCGATGACGTCGGCTCCCATGTTAACCGGGACAGTAACCAATAGGTCGTATTCCACTTCTTCCTCGTCATAGGAGATTAGGAGATTTTTTTCCGGTTCCACTCGCTCTGTATAAAACTCGGTCACCAAATTGATATTCTTATCTTCTAATGTGCTACCGAGCAGGCTTGCAGCACGGGGTTTGGTGAAGGCTCCGGGCAAAGGTGTTACCAACTTCAACTCGACCTTATCGCGCATCTGCTTCTCGTGGAAATACCAGTCCGCCAGGAAAATGAATTCTAGAGGAGCAACCGGGCACTTGAATGGCAACTCCATGATGTTGACCACCAATTTCCCGCCTTCCCAGGTACGCAACTTCTTGGCCAGAGCTGTAGCACCTTCAAATGTATAAAAGTCGTGAATCGACTGACGCCATTCACTTTCACTCAGACCCGGCGTTTCGTCCGGCCGAGGGTGGGTGCCTGTAGCGATGATCAAGTAGTCATAGTAAAGATAACGATCGTCCTTGGCAATCTTTACCCGATTTTCTTCGGGTTCGATCAGTTCAATCTCAGAAAGGATCATTTCAACCCCAGGGGGAACAAAATCACGTTTGGGCTTAATGACATCGTTNNGTGATCTTCCATTCGTCGCGGCTGAGAACATGTCTTAGCTTATTGGCGACCATCGTCCCGGCCGTGCCCGATCCGAGTATTAGCAACCTTTTCATGAGAATTCTCCTTATAACGTTGTCAAGTCGGCGATCGCCGCCAGGCGACCGACCAATGTCTTGCGTTCATAAACGATATGGGCCACGATGTTGGCAATCCGTTGCAACGTGTCCAATACCTTTTGTCGCTGCTCCGCATTTAAATGATGAACATCATCTAAATGGCTCTCTAATATGCCACTGTCCACCCCAAACTCGGCAGCCATCTGCTCGATTTGGGCCGAACTTGGTGGCCAATCACGAGGTGCTACGCAACCGGCGACAACCATGCCCTTGAGTTCTGACCCAATCGGTATCATGGCCCGGGCGCATAGTAAACCTAAATGACTGCGGCCGAATTGGGGCTCTAACTCGATAGCGATGGCCATCTCACGCCAGCTTTGTATGCATTTTTGAAGGGCCTGGGGCACTTCGCTAATGGCCTCAAACAGGCCACATGCATGACTCGGTTGGGTAATGGGATTGCCGTCGAGATCAGTCACAACCAGCATAACATCAAGTAGTTCAGCAAAGGTACCCTGGATCAACTGGATACATTCCAAAGGTAACAAGGATGCCAGATCGTGTTTTTTATTACTATCTTGAGCTGTTATTTCGCCATCGAATGGGAATGCCTGGACCGTCATCTGTGTTTGAAACCAGGTCTCCACCCGATCGGATGGAAATCGCCACTGCTTGCCAACCTTGATAGCTGGCAAACGGCCTGACTCAGCCATGCGGTAGATGGTCGAACGATCTACCTGCAATAACGATTGCATTTCCTTGGCAGTTAGCATTTCGCTCATGATTTTTCGCCCGATTGTGAAATATTGCACATATGGACCTAATCATATCCTGCTTGACATTATGCAGGAAGTGACATTTGTCAGTATGTCATGTGACAGATGTCATATTCTGCACTCTATGCATTATCTGCATATCTTGCAGCTAGCGCATATGATGTAGGATTCTTTCATCTTCTTGCCAGTTGACCGTATCCTCGTTATCCTACCTCCTTATGAATCCGATACATTGGACCTTTGACAAGCTTTACCCAACTATCCGCTTCGTCTATGAGCGCGTACAGGGTCATGAATGGTTTGACCAAATGACATCACAGATTTGGATGGGTGGTGCACCGACCTACGATCGAGATTACGAATATCTTTTGGATAACGGCATCAATGCTGTAGTCGACGTTAGAGAAGAACGAGAAGATGATCGCC
>DOXE01000368.1 GCA_003519205.1 Chloroflexota bacterium | reverse complement strand
GCTGGAGCATGAGCCACATGGCCTTCACGTAGTCGCCGGCATAGCCCCAGTCGCGCCGCGCCTCCAGGTTGCCCAGGCGCAGTTCGTCGGCCAGGCCCAGGCTGATGCGGGCCACGCCATGGGTGATCTTACGGGTGACGAATTCCAGCCCGCGCCGGGGGCTCTCATGGTTGAAGAGGATCCCCGAACACGCAAATAGGTTGTACGATTCGCGGTAATTGACGGTGATCCAGTGCCCATAAACTTTCGCCACTCCATAGGGGCTTCTTGGATAAAACGGCGTCGCCTCTGATTGCGGTACTTGCCGCACTTTGCCAAACATCTCGCTTGAACTAGCCTGATAAAAGCGAATATCTGGGTCGACTATACGAATAGCGTCGAGCATTCGGGTCACGCCTAAGGCCGTGGCTTCACCAGTAAACACCGGTTGGGACCAAGAGGTCTGGACAAATGATTGTGCCGCCAGATTATAAACCTCATCCGGCCGATATTCTTCAAGGACATGGATCATGGATACTTGATCCAATAGATCACCTTGAGCAAGCTTTATTTGATCCTGAATATGGGCGATTCGGTGGAAGTTGATCGTACTACTTCGCCGGACCATACCGACAACTTCATAGCCTTGTGCCAATAAAAATTCGGCCAGATACGAACCATCCTGGCCGGTTATTCCTGTGATGAGTGCTTTTGGCAAGATGCCTCCCTGCTCACTTCTCTCTAGATTTTCAAAAAANNTCTACGCTCATCTTCAATGGGAAAAATGGTTGAACTTTCCTTATGGTATTTCAACTTCACCGAGTATGCGTGGCTCTCCCAGTCTTTCCTGAGTTGGTAGATGGTAGAATCCACTTTGAATGCGATACGTTCCTGGCCGGATATCTGGTGGCAAAGCTATCTGATATTGGTCTTGAATGATCTCCCCCGGCGTCCAATCACTTGTCGGATAACCATCTGGAGGACGATCGAGTTGAGAGACCAACGACCCATCAGAATCCAGGAGATGGACATATACGGTATAGTCTCTGGTCATCGCCACTTGAGTCTCCCAGACAAGGGTAACATACAATGTTTCACCCGACAGCTCCACCCACCAATCATCTAAGGCAATCGCACCACTCCAGGAGATTTCCGAGGGAGCATCGTTGAGTGAGCGACTGGAGGATTCTGGCAACCAATAGGAAATAAAACTGGGTGTATTGGCTTCAAGCACACCTTGTGGGAACTGCTCTTCAAGTCTGCCCAATACTGAATTCGCATGCGTGCGAACCAGGAAATAGGCAGGCTGTCCTTGGTGTCCGGCCGGGATGAGGCTTTCGCCTGGGCTATGGAAACTACGCAGCCTGTTTCGCTGACCTTCCATGGCAAAGTATATCGTGGCCATTTTTTCCTGGTTTGGTGTTAAGTAAATGGTCGCATCATCCGGCAATGAGGTTGCATATTGGCCAAGTTGCCAATCTGAATAGTCAAAAATCGCCGGCAGCTCCGAAAGGTTCGCATAACGCACATAGTCGAAAACTGCGATAGAAGCGCTAACCAACATTAGGATCGTCAATCCAATGGCCAGGAATTGGGTGGTGCGCATATTCTCAGGCGCAAACCGATTTATAAGTAACTGACCCAACCAGACAGCGCCCATCGCCACAAGGATTGCCAATGGAGCAGCCGCACCTATCAGACGGCCGAAATGAGGTGCATCACCGCTCAAGATTCCAGGTAAGAGCATAACGAGTAGCCACAATAAGAGAAATACCTCCCGCCTTTCGAACCGCCTANNAAGGATAATTCGGACGATGCCAGCAGAGGCCAGGACAAATTGGATGGGGTCTAGGTAGGGGCGACCCGGCAAATTGTGCAGCGGGTTTGAATCACCCTCCCAAATCAATCCACGAATTACGCGGCCAATGTTAAGCAACCACGTTATCCATGGCCTTCCTGGAAACGTGCCCAACCCTCTGTTCGTTATGACACGGGAGCGGAATATTAAAAAATACGGGTGGCGAATCATGAATAAAATAAGAGGAAAAGCCACGATTACCGACGTCAAGGCCATCAAAGTAAGATTTGCCCATTGCCGCCGTAGAGTAACCCGATCTCGTACATACCACAGAAAAACGAAGGCCAAAAACAACAAGGGCATAAACCTGGCGGCCGCATAGGCATAAAGGCCAAGTCCTAAAAACAACCCGCCGATAAAAAACCACTTTGGCGCAAAATCACCCAGAGGAATTGGCGGAGCGATGCCGGATTCCAACTCACTTATTCGACGTGCCTCCGCGGCTTCAATCCCTCGCCAGAAACAGTAGACGGTAAATGCCGCGATAGGCACGAATACCATAACCCGATCACCATAACGGCTGTAGGTAATAGCAGGATACAAAATTGCCATGGCAAATGCAGCCACCAATGGGGTCAAATTTGAAAAGGCCTCTTGCTGAGAAAAGGTACCCTCATCCGTCGCCTGCCCTGGTGATTTAGATAAGATTTTTGCTGCCAGGTACGTCGCCAGCACTGCCAGGATTCCAGCCAGGGCAGGCACAAATCGAACGGCAAAAGGTCTCGGGCCAAATAGGGCGATTGCACCGGTAGACAAGTATATAGTCAACGGTTCCCGACCGTAGTTGCCTTCAAAAAATGGTGGAAACGTGGTTTGGTAAATAGGCCGGTTTTGATGGATATCCTGTGCATATAGCTCCCAACCCTCATAAAAAATAGGGAAAGTCTCCCTATTGAGAAGGGACAAGGCATCAAGACCATTGTAAGCCTCGTCATGATGCAGTCCAGGTGGCCATGAGTCTAACCTCCAAAAACGCAAAATTGCGGCTAACAACAGAATTGTCAGCAAGATTACATGCTGCCAGGATATCAGACGCCGTGGAGGCTTTATGTCCGTTACGGGTGGTGACTCAACACTCATAATAAGCATTGAATCCTACTCACACTCCAATTGTTTATAGAAGTCATAGCCGAAGATATGATTATCTCTCACCGATAACCACATCGCTGAGGTAAAGGGCGTTATCGTCGGCGCCTTTTATAGTTAGCCTTTCTCCACTTAAAAGATCATACATTCCAACAAGCAACGGTATCGATCCAATTGGCATATCGTCGGGCAGTTCTACAATATGTGTATCAGAGATAATCTGTCCTGGTTCCCATCTCGTCGTCGGATTGATGTCGCATTCTGGCGATCCGTCATGTTGGGCATACAATTCACCATCAAAAAGATGGACGAACACTTGATTATTTTGTTCGATTGGCGCCAATGCCTCCCAATATAGTGTGATCACAAGGTTCCCGCCAGGAAAAGCCTCTTTCGAGTTTAGATCGAAACCGGCCAACCGGATGGATTCGCCAACCGTTACACCAACAGGTTGCATGCCAGCCGGTAGAGTAGGCAGCAAGTCGGCCGGCCCCAACCATAGACCACGGCCCACAGCCTCGATTTCTTCAACGGTTCCGACCGACTCGCGTCCGAAAATCTCGATGGAAGGCTGGCCATTAACCAAGATCCGATTTTGTAAATGGGTTTCCTTGAGCCACTTTTGGTTATAAGGTATGGAATCCTGGGCATCTGCCGAAACTAAAAAGGTTTGAAAATCGGGGCAATGCGTCCGAGGAGATTGAGCCATATACCAATTTGTTATCTCTTCCTCTTCATTACTGGCGTAAGGCAAACCATCTTGGCCAATAACATCCATTGCAACTCGCCAACCAGCTTGATGAGGAAAGCCAAAGAGCCCAAATTTTGGGGGTACCTGCCAAGTCGTCAAATAGAGAGTGGGCAGGGGTCGGCTTGTCGCCCAGTTACGCTGGCGCTCTGGCGTCACGTCGACGAACATCAATATAGGATAAAGCAGTGATATAACCAGCCAAATAGCGGATATTACAATAGACAAGGAAATTATTCCCCGGTTTCCTGCTCTTTGCACACTATCCCATATCTCGATTGCACCTAACCCAGCTAAGATGGTTGCCCCAGGAAAAATCACATAGACATGGGTTCGGGGATCGCGCACCAACAAAATATAAAACAGAGTTGGAACGGCAAAGTAAAGGACGGCCGCAAATTGGCTTTTTTGCCTCGCCAATTTGAATAATCCAACAGCGCCGAGTAAGAGCAAGCCTAGCACATACCATGTACTGTTATAAAATGTGCTCATTTGCCATGCCGGGCCACCACCCCAACCTAATTGTGCTTCACCACTACCTAACCCTAAACGGATTCCGACTAAGTAATTTAGTGTTGAATTAAAACTCGGGCTCAATAGATAGGGTATGTAAAAGATAGCCAGCATAAGTAAGCCGGTAATTAGAGCCGCGATCCAACCACGAAGGTTAATCATTCCCTTATCAAATTCAGAACCGAGCAAAATCCAGGCCACGGCCGGAGCAAACAGAATTGCATCATAGTGGGCTAATAGCCCTCCACTAAGAAAAACAGCCGACAAAACCAAATCGAGTGATTTACTTGTCCGTCTGTATCTAGTAGCCGTTAACAGCGCTAATGCTCCCCATAAAATGACGAGATTCTGGTATTGAACGATCCTGCTAAAGGCGATTCCAAAACCCCCAATGGCGAAGAGCAAGGCAGCAATTAGACCAACCCTGTGGGAAAACCAGCTTCGAGCCAGCCAATAAATGGCCAGTACCGCTAATAGTCCTGCCCAGGTAAAGGGAAGACGGATCCAAAAATCCTCAATTAGGCCCGTCATCGCCCATGTACCTACAGGTAGCAATATTTCTGCAGGTCCTTTCTGATGGATAAAGAGTTCCGTTTCATCGCCGGTCAATACGGCCGCAGCCCGAGCCATGATCATGCCCTCATCACCCTGTAACTCCTTATAACCCAAATTCGGAAGCCGGAGAAGAAGGGCCAAAAGCAACACGGCCGATAACAAAATCAAAGCTCCAGGACTTTCCTTCCGTTGGAGTCTATCTTGCCCCGCCGATAACATACTCATCACCAATGGAGTAACTGCTCCAACCAAAATCCCAATCATGATGAGCCATGAAGGAACTACACCAGGCAGGAAACTTACCAGGAGCACCCAGAAACCATTGGCCAGGAGCACCAGGCCGGCCGCAATTACAAACCGCTCGCTGCTTCTTCCCGGTAGCCACAAAGCCCAGGTCAAAGCTGGCCAAATCCACAGCAACAAGAACGCAGGGATTTGCCTTGCCAGACCGGCAGGAAGTACAACCACCAATACTGCCGTAGCGAATATTGCGGTGAGTAACCCAATCTGCCGCTTACTGATTCGTCGATTCATCGTCGACTACATAAATGAAGATCGAATATCCGATCCGATCATCAGGCTGGCGAGCCCTAAACCAGGGGAATACCCTTTTTTCGGCCAATGGTATCTCCCATAGATTGCTGGCACTGATCGCGTAAATGCCCGGTTTCGGATCGTCTGGATCGAAGGGAAGATCCCACCATAAATCGAAATGATGGGTGAGACCAGGCAGCGGTTCGTACTTTATGCCGTAATATTCAGGATCGGCCGTGCCAAACCAGGACAACTTAAGTTGATCGACGTCGTTGTTTGCCATCCAATATTTAAGCCGAATCAGGTCTTGACCCCAATCAAGGTTACTATCGACTAGATATTTATGGCCATTTGCCGGACCACCGGCAAGCAGGTTGAAGTAACTGAGATAATGTGGGTGGATAAAGGCATCGATTGCAAAAATCGAGACCAGGGCACCCAACAAGGCAAATCTGGCGACGTAATGCCTCGTTTCAGTCACATTGCCGATGATACCCGGAATGACTACGATACCGCTGGCCATCACGTAAAGGAACGGGAGGATCGGTAGCAGATGGCGGTATCCAATATTGAGGGCGCTCAGCATGCTAATAACAAAGAAGGCTAACGCCAGAATAAGCAGGTATGATGCCCGCCCTCGCGTATCCCTGCGACCAATTAACAATATAGCTGCTATCAAAAATAATATCAGAACCAAGATTGGCGTTTTGACGGTGAATGCGACCGGAAAATAATACCACCAGCCATCCATTGAAAACTCACCCATTAAAAACGCTGGCCTCCCTCCTTCACTTACCCTGAGAATCTGCTCGATCCCGGCCAAAAAGGTCGGCAGCGGTCCTGAAAACTGGTTCAATTCCGTAAATGGTATCGAGAGGAAGCGATAATGCCGCCATTCAAAGGCATATAATACCCAAACAACTAAGACCGATAGAGCGCCAGCAAGCAAATACTTCAGCAACCGTCTGCTGGACGACATCCAACTCCAACTATTGCCGTATAAGGGAAGAAAAGCCGACAAGGCAAAGATAGGTAAAAAGATAAGATTGGAAAATTTACTTGCGAAGGCTAGACCAAGGGCAATACCCGCAAAAAAAACACGGCGCCAATTCCAGCCATCCGATATCCAAAGCCGCCACAGCAGGTATGCTGACAATAAAACCATGGCGGTTCCACCAACATCTGTTGTTGTGTACCGGCCGTGGGCCATAATATTCGGATCAAATAAGAGAAAAATCATTACCAACAGCGCCGCTAATCGACTCCAGAGCTCCCGGGAAAACCGGTAACCGACCAGTGCAAGTCCCAGAGTGAGATAAAGGGTGGGGATCCGGGATAAAAAAACCATCCTCTCTACATCATGGTTGTAAACCCATAGCAATTGCTCGGCAAAGGCATACCAACCCTCTCTCTGGTTCCAGCTCGGATGGTCTATCGGAAGCTGAAGTTCAGGGATAGTCAGCAATGGCAAGGCGCTCAAGACATTCACCAATGGAGGGTGTTCGAGGCTAAAGCGGGGATCACCGGTACGAAGTAATGCCAATCCTCGAGCCAGGTGGTTCTGTTCATCCATCGTCGGACTATCACCCACCAGCGAGTTGGTGGCTAACCAGTAAAAGAAGAGGATTACCGGAATCGCCACAAAAACCGGCCGGATGCCGGATAAACGTCTCATAACGGCC
>DOXE01000051.1 GCA_003519205.1 Chloroflexota bacterium | reverse complement strand
CGAGCCCGATTCCAATCTTCCTCGGCATCGAACATGCTAAGTGTATTGAATTCATCCATACTAGGTCCTGTAATACTGGCTTCAGTATCGGTCACAACGAACGAATGTGAAGCATTCTCCGCGCCTCAGAGGCGAATCATTTTGTGCTTGCTGATGAACTTACGGCGACTACATCCGTTTCCTTTGCCCGGCCGAAGCTGAACAGGTCACGGAAAGAAGTGTGTTCCCGATGCAATAACCAGACGATCGCCAGTCCCCAGATAAAGTTGGATGAGGCTGTCTCAATGAAGTGAGACAAACGCACTGAAGGGGGCATCAGAGGTTGGGGAACCAGGTGGATATCGTTTTGCACCAGGGCAAACGTCAATGCAACCAATAATCCGGTTTCCCAAGTACGACCCTTAGTCCAGCGGATAATAGGGGCGGCTAAGGCGACCCATAGGGCCCCACGCAGGAACTCTAAAACGAATACGAATGGATCACTTGCCCACAAGACACCCAGTTGGGCAAGGAAGCTTCCGGGATCTGAGGTGCCATAGTAAGCGAGGAGTTCTGGATTGCGAAAGGCGATATAGTAGCCAGCACCCCAGAACAACGCCGAATAGACGACCACCGACAGGAATACCACTTTCAACACGAGCTGGCCGGTGGGCATCACCAGCCGGGTATTCGGCGTTTCATCCGCTTCGTCTTGCTTTTTCGCCTTGCCCAGAACCAGCACGGCAACCGGCGGGAAGATCAACACCAGCGGCACGGTCTGGAGCAATAGTCTTAGGGCCATCTCCGACGTCACACTTGTCATGAAATACCAGGCCTCAACTATCGACGTGAAGGTTTTGACACCGTATAGGATAAAGGCGACGACGACCATCAAGCGCCAACCATACAACCGAGAGCGCAAGATGAGCCAGGTCAAGATAAGGGTGTCTATCAAACCGACTACCAGTAACATAATCGGAGCCATGTTCATCTCTTCGGGCGTCATCCCCAAGGGGTCAACTGGGGAGAAGATACTGCTCCCGACTAAGAACGAGATAAAGAACACAATGGTGAGAGCGAGGACTTTTAGTGCTAGGATAAGGATAGATTTGATATTCATTAGGTTTTCCCTCCAATTCTCAAGGAATTGTTTCACACGATTAGAGAGTTGTTCTTCACTACTTTGTTAGATTTAAGCGCATGGTCATGGATCACCTTTGCTCGCTTTTCCGTATGACTAGCAATTTCCCTGGTTGTGGCCTTAGCCCGTTTCGCCGCCAATATACCCGTTAGATAGGTTGCCAGGAAAATCGAAGTAATAGGAATCCAAGTGCCTATCGGACTGGCAAACATCGCGAAACTTTTTTCGATCAGGAGGGCGACAATGAAAACATCCATGGCGACCACTACCGATATGAAGACAATCGCCGTCTGTAATGGCGTGGTGTAATTGAACTTCTTGTAGTAAATTGAAGACACGACAACTGCAATGATAGGGGCGCCAATGGCATGAGCGATCAACGTATTCTCCAAAGAAGTAACCGCCCTGCCAACTACCATAATCGCCCAGCACAGCGCCTGTGCTATCAGCGCAAATGCCAGGACAACACCGAACCTTCTGATTTGTGTTGTATTTACTGTAGTCATCGTAGATATTCTCCTTTCGATAGTTTCTCTGGTTTGCCTAGACCTTGTCTTCCAATTGGTCTTCTTCCTTTTGAAGGGCATCAACGGCAAGGGCGAAAAGTCCAATCCCGAGTAGTGTTATTTGGGTGTTGACGTCAACCGCGACCGGCAAAAATCCCATGACGATGCTGGCGACGGACATACCGACTGCGACTGCCTTCAATACAAGACTAATGATTTCCTTGGGGGTTTTTTCCATTTTGCTATCTCCTGTTTATAGTGGACTTATAAGCTGGACCGAAATGAGCGGAATATTCAGGTCTCTGATGCGGTTGAGGACGCCATGCAATGCAGCCTGGTCGATAATCGCTCCCGTTATCGTCGTGACACCGGAACCATGATTACCTCCCTCAAAGGCGATCGCCATCCCCTCAAGCCACTCTGACCAACTCTCGTCAAGCTTTCCTTGTACTCTGATCTGATAAATCATGTTCTGCCTCAATCGCGCGAGTTAGTAGGTCGGATGCATTAAGCGCTGAGTATGCCATTAAACATTTGAATGTCGCATTCTGTTTCATTTTAGCAAACTCCATCTAGTACTCGTGGTCTCAGCCTGTTTTGCCGTAACTAAGCCCGTTAGATAGGTTGCCAGGAATATCGAACTGATAGGGATCCAGGTCCCGATCGGACTGGCGAACATCTCAAAACTCTTTTCGATCAAGAGGGCGACGACGAAGACATCCATCGCGATCACGACGGAGACGAAGACGAGCGCAGTCTGTAACGGGGTGGTGTAGTTGAACTTCTTGTAATAAATTGTAGATACGACAATCGCGATGATTGGAGCGCCGATGGCATGCGCGATCAGCGTGTTCTCTATTGAAGTAACCATCTGGCCCACCACCATGATCGACCAGCACAGCGCCTGTGCGAGCAGCGCAAATGCCAAAACCACACTAAACTTTTTGATTCGAGTCTTACTTAACTTGTTCATCGTATACTCCTTGTTTAATCAGACATTGACCTGTTTCGGTCATCCATGCTTAGAATTTCAATACCAGTCTATCGCCAGAGGGGTATAGTTATGACCAGACGAAAGTATGGTTTGAGTATGGTTATGCGCTCGGTTGGTGAATACGAGGATTCTTGGAGGAGGAGCTCCCCTTGTCTCGTTGCCCCAAATTGCGGCCGATCAGGAAGTGGGCAAAATTCCCAGTGCTCTGGCCTGGGCAATGGCCTGGGTACGATTCTTGACCCCTAATTTGCCATAAATGTTGCTGGTGTGCCATTTGACTGTGGCCAAGGAGATAAAAAGTCGTTGGGAGACTTCTTGATTGGACAGCCCCTCGGCAATGAGGCTGAGCACTTCTAACTCGCGTTCGGTCAAAGGCTCCACCAATTCTCCTGGTCGCTTCGGTGATGTAGGTGCCGGTTCCAAAGCCGGGAATACTGCCAGCAGCCTGCTGGTCTGTTCGGGTGTGATATCACGTCGGGCTGCTTCGTAGAGCAACTGCGCCATAGGCAAGCCTTCGTCCACAAAGATGCGCACATAACCCTCCGGTTCGGCAAGGGAAAGGGCCTGCTCCAGAGGGATCATCGCCTGGGCTACGTCACCCCCGGCGTGAAGCGCTAGGGCACGGAGCATCTGAATTTCGATCACCCGTCCCACACGCCCTTCCGCTTCGGCCGCCGGAAGCAGCTGATCTATCAATCTCATCGCTTCTTCAGCCCGGCCCTGGGCAATCCGTACCCGGACCAGGGTAAAGCTGGGTCTCTCCAATCGGAAATCGGGGAAATCGGATATATTCAGCCTGGATTCTTGGGAATCAGCCCACCGGCTCGCCGCTGCTAAGTCGCCCTGAGCCAGTGAAAAACGCGCCTGCCAGCTCGCCAGGTGACCGGCCGACAGGAAAGGGAGCGTGCTATCCTGGGGAGCAAGGGCGACAGCCTGCTCCAGGGCCTCGGCGGCGGCATCCGCTTTTCCCTGGGCAAGTCTCAATCGGGCCAGAGTGAGATAACCTTGCAGCACATTTTCTTGTTCGCCACACAGCTTGCCTAGGTGAATGCCGCGTTCCAGGTGGCGCGCCGTTCCATCAAGATCGTTCATTTCATAGAGCGCCCGGGCCAGACCCACATGGGGTAAACTGGTTCCCGGTAAAGCTTTCCCCCCACCCCAATCTGTTCCCAACTGGATCGCCCGCCGGTAAGTTTTGACCGCCTGGTGGAGGCGACCCTGTATCCCTTCCAGATCGGCCAGTTGGCTAATGGATGACAGCGTTGCGTAAAAATTTTTGGCCTTCTCACCGGCCGTTATCGATTTTTCCAGATGCTGGCGGGCAGCGACCAGGTCGCCCCTGATCACACAAATGCCTCCCAGATTCATTTCCAGCACGCACCGAAGCTGCAGGTCAGCCCCATCCAAATAGTTCAGGGCCTTGCGGGAGAGCGCGGTGGCGCCTTCCAGGTTTCCCTGCCCCTGGGCCATGAAGGCTCTCAGGCTATCCATGCGACCGCGGATTCGGTTCACGTCGGCGAAAGGTTCTGGCAGCGGCACGGCCGGGGTTTCCGACAATCTTGCTTCGACAGCCTGTAGATAAGGCTCAATGGATGCAAGCTGCCAGGTCAAGAAGGCGCCCCAGGCAGCATGAACACCGAGCCAGGGGCGGGCGGCGATGGTTTCGTTGGGGAGTCGG
>DOXE01000248.1 GCA_003519205.1 Chloroflexota bacterium | reverse complement strand
CGGTAATTTCAGCTGATAATTATCCATGTGTGCGAATCCATAATTTACAAAATTATTCTTCCACCACACGCCTGACAAAGCTAATAAATCCGGTCGGCTCTCTGCCAAGCAATCCTGATAATACATTCGAATTACCCCAAAACCCATGACGCCCATAGTAACGGAACATCCGGATCAATGACCGGATCTGGTAACCCCCTAATCCCCTGGATTTCGCATCTTGCTGCCACTGATCGATTGATACTTCATCTACGACCACCTGGCGCCCTAGTTGCTGGCTAAGAATTTCGACCACCCCTAATTGGGTTAAGATATCTGGTCCAGCCAACTGGTAGGTTGCACCAATGTGTCCTGGCTGGCTAAGTACGATCGCTGCCACTTCTGCTACATCCAGTAGGTCGACCATGCCTAACCGGGTTTTAGCCGGATACGGCACTTTGTATACACCCATCGCCTTAATCGAATCCCATTGGGCCAATATGTTTTGCATGTAGGCAGCAGGTTGCAAGATTGTATAAGGCAAGCCGGACTGCAGAAGGGCTTCTTCAACGCGCAGTTTCAGCCAATGATGGGGCATCTCTTGGGTTTGGGGGTGCAATACTGAATGGTATACAAAGTGTTCTACACCGGCCTGGGCTGCTTGATTAATTGCCAAACGGCCAAAGAGGAGTTCGTGGGGGCTAACGTTGGGGCAGATATGATAGAGGGCTTGAGCACCATCCATGGCTTTTTGCATCAGGACCGGATCTCCCATGTCGCCGACGACGACCGCTTTTGCCCCCTCATTTCGTACTAAATCGATATATTCATCCCGGTGGACTAAAGCTCGGACCTCGACCTTTAGGTCCGCCAAAGCCCGAATAATGGCCCTTCCCGTCTTCCCAGCCGCGCCAGTTATCAATATCATATCAATCTAGCAAGAGCGTTAAAAGGATTGAACACGGCTTAAAGCCATGAATCCGGCAATGTAACCAGTTAAAGCATCCGATCCTGAGGAGTGTC
Organism: Chloroflexota bacterium; assembly: GCA_003519205.1. Lineage (GTDB taxonomy): Bacteria > Chloroflexota > Anaerolineae > Promineifilales > Promineifilaceae > UBA11865. The sequence continues at coordinate 1,773 of DOXE01000248.1, read as the reverse complement.
CGACAGCTAAGATCCGGGATGCTGCACTGACCAAATTATCTGGGTCACTATTAATCAAGGCATTGACAAGCCGATGCCAGTTCTCGGTCGCCTCACCATTGGCAGCAGCCTTCAACCAGGTAGCCGATAAGCGAGTGGTCAGGGGAGAGGCTACCTTGACTATTTCTGTTGCCCAAGTATGTGCCATTTTCGAATCCCATTGAGACCATAATGAGTAGATGAAGCCCATCAGAAAATCGTCGCCGGCCGGCGTTAAACCACCGCCTAATCCGGCCATTTTCTTTGCTCCTAACTTGGCCTGCACAATATCAAATTTTTGAAGTCCAGCAGACATTTCATGCCAGGCAGCCATCCATTTGGGCACGAATGCCCTTAATTGTTCATTATTGATGGTAGTATGAGCGTTTGATGATGGGGAATATGAGCAGAGTAACCGGTGCAATAACTGATAAACTTGGGCCAAATTTCCAGGCGAAATATCTTCCCAGGCTGGTTTTGGATTCCAAATCTCCGCTTCTGAAAGGTTGATGTGAACCGAGGCTATTTGAATCTGTTCCGGAGAAATACGCACCCTCGAAAATACAGTGACATCCTCCCATATTCCCGGCATATCTTTACTAGGCGATCCAATCATTTCTACCGTAATGGCAAATGGTCCAGGACCGAGCTCTGTCGATACAAGGGACAGGATGGAACCGCCGGAACTTATCAGGTTACAGCTTCTGCTAAAAACCTGTAGGACCCTTGCTTCAGATCGCCGGCTTAACCAGTCGACGGCGGCTGGTGCAGCTAACCGGGCATAGCATTTTTTATCCGTTTCCACTAGACCAAAGTCCATAGCCAGACAGGTGCAAAATGGTGCATTTCTGTAGTTCGTAATGGGTTCGCTCTTGCTAGACGACAGTCTGGCGGCCGTCAAGTTGTCGACTTATCCGCCTAGAGCTTTTATTTAAGATACGAAGCGCAAATAATAGGCAGCTACGCCGAAGGTGACCTCCACGTTTAAGGATCCTTTGCTACCTACCATTGGCAAGGCGATGATGCGATGGCAAAGATCCAAGATGCCTTGATCGATGCCTGAGAGCTCGTTACCGACTATTAGAACGATTGGATTTCCAGAGTTGTTTATTTTTCGGCTTTCAAATAACGATCGGGCATCTTGTGAGTTTTCCAAAGCCCAGAGCTCAAAACCCCTCTTTCTCATGCTTGAGACGGCATCTAAGCCATTTCTATGATGGGTCCAAGGGATCACTTTCTCCGAACCAAGGGCAGTCTTTGGTACTTTAGGATGCAACGGTGTTGGGGTAATGCCTGCTAAATGCAGATGCCTTACTCCAGCTCCGTCGGCCGTTCGAAAGATGGCGCCCACATTGTATGCGCTGCGGATATTGTCAAGAAAGCCCTCTACAACCACTTGGCCATTCGCTGGCCGGATTGAGGGCGAATTCTTTGAAACAGAAGCCACTATTGCCAGTTCGGTCGGAGCGCCACATCGGGGACATACCCATCCTTCTGCATCCCCCGTGACGACAGGATAACGAAGTCGACAGCTTTCTCTTAAACACTGCCTGGTTTCAAACTCAACCTCAGACACGTATTATTTCCGGTACCAACTCGGTCAATGGATAAAAGTTGCTGTACTGTCGCCAGTAGAAGATATTTTTTTCCGGAGTTAGGTAAACTCCAAAAAGTATTAATACAAAAATGGCGCTCAATGTTGGAGTTTACTCAAGTGAAACCGGGCTTCTATGCCAATATTAATTTCGAGAACTT
>DOXE01000471.1 GCA_003519205.1 Chloroflexota bacterium | reverse complement strand
AGTTAAGAGGGATTCCTCATCGCTGCGCGATTCGGAATGACGTATGCATGTTTAGAGCTTTGTGTTGCTTTATTCATTTACTTTGCCAATGCATCACAATCTGGTGCATTTCTCAGGTTCATAAAGGGCTCTAGCCGGACAACAATCCGGCGTATATCCCAATCGATCGTTCAGGCAGCCTCCTCAAATAGTCGTTGTTAAAATAATGCCGGACGATTTCAAGCCATTAATCTTGGGGTCGTGGCCCCCTGCTCATTCATAACCCAAGGAAATCAAATCCGGGATCCCTCCTCGTCGAAGAAGTGCAAACGCTGGCGAATGATGTTGAACCGAATTTCGTCACCATAGTGCCAGTGAGTAATGCCGGACTGGGTACTTAATAAAGTCTGTTCGCCACATTTGATGTGGAGCACGGTTTCGACTCCCAAGGGTTCGGTCAAGACGATCTCGCCGGCGAATTGGCCATCGTTATCCGGTTGAATATCCTCTGGCCTCACGCCGAGCTGGCAGGAAACAGGCACTTCGCCTTCATGCCCTTCAAAGGGGATCCTTATCGGGCTATCCTCAACATGAAGCAATCCGTTATCTCTCTCGGCTTTCATCAGATTGATACGCGGGGTGCCCACCAGTTGGGCTACGTAAATCGTTGCCGGCCGGTCATAGATCTCATTGGGATCGCCTAATTGTACAAGTTTCCCTTCCAACAACACGCCTATGCGGTCAGCCATGGTAAGGGCTTCAACTTGATCGTGGGTAACGAACAAAGTTGTGCTGCCTTGGGTTTTTTGTATATGTTCCAGCTCCACTCTGAGGGCTTCTCTAAGTTTAGCATCTAGATTAGAGAGCGGTTCATCCATCAGGAAAAGCCGTGGTTCGCGAACGATGGCCCGGCCGATGGAGACGCGTTGCATCTCGCCGCCCGATAGATGGGCTGTTTTACGTTCTATCAGGTGCGTTATGCGCAATATCTCACATGCTTCCTCGACTCGCCGCCTGATTTCATCTTCGAGCAGTTTGTTCACAGGTGAACGGAGCGGAAACGCCAGATTGTCATAGACTGTCATATTGGGATAGAGGGAGTACTGTTGGAAAACCATGGCCACATCGCGTGATGCCGGGGTTAAGTCGTTCATGACCTGGCCATCAAAGAGGATTGAACCGCTGTCAAGTTTTTCCAGCCCGGCAATCAGCCGCAAGGTCGTCGTCTTCCCTGCGCCCGTGGGACCGAGTAAGACAAAAAACTCTCCGTCTGTTATCTCGAAGGAGACACCATCCACGGCTGTAACAGTCTTGAAACGCTTGGTGATATCTTTGAGAATGACCTCCGTCATGATGTCGCCTCCAACAAGATCGCCTGCTCGGTGACTGGATCGAAGAAGCGAACCATCTCTGAATCCAGGTTAAAGCGAATATCGTCGCCTATCTCATGGCCCGAACCTCGCTCACCACGGATATGTACCACAGCATCAACGTTTTCTTCTTCCAGGGCCACGTGCATCATGTTGAATGCGCCGTGCAAATCACTGGCATATACTTCAGCGCTTAGTTCACCGGTCTCGTTAGCATGCGCCCCCTCTGGGCGGAATCCCAATATGACGTTTTCGCCCGATAGGTGTTTTTCCAGGGCCGGTCGCCACCGATCCGGAACATCGTATTGGTTATCACCCGGTAAATGGACTATCCCATCGCTGTACGCACCCTCGACCAGGTTCATACCCGGGCTGCCAATAAAGCGGGCCACAAAAAGATTGCTCGGATCATAGTAGACGTCATGTGGCGTCCCCACCTGCTGCACAACTGCATCTGACATGACCACGATGCGGTCGCCCATGGCCATCGCTTCTACCTGGTCATGGGTCACATAGACTGTGGTGGCATTCTCGGCGATATGCAGCTTTCTAATTTCCGCGCGCATCGTCTCCCGGAAATCAGCATCCAGTGCTCCAAGCGGCTCGTCCATCAGGAATACCGAAGGCTTGCGCACCAACGCCCGCCCCAGGGCCACGCGCTGTTTGTCGCCCCCGCTCAACGAGCCTGGTTTTTGCCGCAGAATGTGCTTGATCTGCAGCAGATCCACCACATGCTTCAGCCGGCTTTGAATGACTTCTTTCGAGGCCTTTTCCGCCTCTAACGGAAAGATGATGTTCTTTTCCACCGTCATATGCGGATATAGGGCATAGAGTTGGAACACAAAGGCGATATCCCGGTCGGCCGGATCGCGCCAGGTCACATCTCGATCCCCTATGAAGATCTTGCCACCGCTGACCGCTTCCAGGCCGGAAATCATGCGTAAGGTCGTCGTCTTGCCACAACCTGATGGGCCAAGCAGAACCACAAACTCGCCATCCTCAATGGTGAGGTCGATTGGCTGTACGGCCTGGAAATCGCCAAAACGCTTCTCTACCTGCCTGAGTTCTATTTGCGCCATAAATGCACCCTACTGTCTGATTGCCCCGAAGGTCACGCCGCGCAAAAGGTGCTTACGCATGGCAAAGATAACTATCAAAACGGGGATAAGGAAGGCCAAAGTCCCGGCGGCGATGGCCGACCACTCAATGCCGCCCCGTCCGAGCATCGTAGATATGGACGGCGGCGCTGTGCGGGCGTTCTCGCTGGTCAGCATCAAGGCGAAGGCGTACTCATTCCAGACGAAGATAAGGCTGAAGACCGTGGTGGCAGCAATGCCCGTGGCTGCCTGGGGGACGACGATCTTGTAGAAAGCCTGAAAGCGGCTGTAGCCGTCCACCATAGCCGCCTCTTCGTATTCCTTGGGAATCTCGTCGATGAATCCTTTCAACAGCCAGACGGTCAAAGATAGGTTAAAGACCGTATAGACCAGGATCATGCCGCCATGGGTATCGTACAGACCCAGCTGGCGGTACATCAAGAAAATGGGAATCGTGACCACCACGGCAGGCAACATGCGCCCGCTTAAAATAAAAAAGAGTAAATCGTTGGCGCCGGGCACTTCGAAGCGGCTGAAACCATAGGCTGCGAACAAGCCCAGGGTCACCGAAGCGATCGTCGCCCCAAAAGCGATGATTATTGAATTCCTCAGGCGCCTGAGAAAATCACTAGGACCGTTAATGCGCTGGCCGTTTTCCAGGGCCACGCGCTCAAATAAATTCAGATCTTCAGTATTAGCCATGGCCTCTTGTAGCGCCGCTTCACCCATCTGGGAGCGTTCGGTGAGTAAGAAAACCAGTCCTTCAACCGTGGGCTCAAAAAGGACTTTTGGAGGGACAGAAACCACATCCGAGCGGGATTTAAAAGCTGTCATAACCATCACAGCAACCGGCACCAGCAGAATAATGGCCACAATGACCACAATCAGTGCACGGACTCTCTTGCCCAGCCGCGCCCGGGGTTTGACTTTGTCCACCCGGATGCTTTCCGTTACCGGCGCGCTTGGACCCGTTTCTTCAAATGAGGACATATTACGCCTCCCTAGCCTTATTCAGGTTGCGAATGTAAAGACTGCTGATGGCGATGACGACGATCAGCACCATGTAGGCAAAAGCGCTGGAGCGCCCGGTCTGAAACTGCCCTAGAAACGCTTGTTCGTAAATCCTGATGGGCAGCACCTCGGTTTGGCCGGCCGGTCCGCCGCCGGTCATGCCCATGATCAGGTCGAAGGATTTGCTGAAGGCTTCAATGGTGCGAAAGAGGACGGCGATTAGCAGCAGCGGCGCCACCTGGGGCACCGTGATGCGCCGGAACTGAAACCAGGAGCTGGCCCGGTCGATGGCGGCCGCCTCGTACAAGTAATCCGGGATGGCGTTCAGACCGGATAGGACCAGCAGCATCACGAAGGCGCTCCACATCCAGACGTCAACCAGGGCCACCGCAAACAGGGCCAAACCGGGAGCGGGTTGGTTAGCAATACGGCTGGCCAACATATCAAGCCCAGGAACTACGTTGCCCAGGCCTACCAGATAGTTAAAGAGACCGTAGGATGGATTGTAGATCAGCTTCCAGAACAAGCCAACCACCACGGGAGAGAGCATCATGGGGATCAGGATCAGCGTGGTGACCAGCCCGCTGCCCCGGAA
>DOXE01000422.1 GCA_003519205.1 Chloroflexota bacterium | reverse complement strand
AGATGGAAAGGATGATATTGGCTTAGTGAATTCATTTATGAGCAATCTTAACTTTAAGGTTTCTATTCTGTCATGGATGATCCCTCACCCCCCAAAGCAACCAATTATGTCAGCCAGGGCTCCAGTAGTTAACAATTTGAAAAGAGTTTATGTACGATGGACTGGTTCCATTCTCATCCAAAATTGAGTATTTTTCTGGGGGTTGTAGCTGTTTTCATCCTTTTTGTGATGATTATGGCGCTTAAGCCTTTCTCCTTACGGGAAACGTTTGCCCCTAACCCTGTGCAGAGCTACGCAGAAGCTGTCGCGCGTATCGAAAACGTGCAGGCTGACGAAACTGAAATCCCGAATCTTAGCTCGGAGTGCGGCAGCATATTGATGACCCATGAAGAAATGGTTGATAATGTGATTGTCTTCCTTCATGGTTTCACAAGTTGTCCAGACCAGTTTGAGACGCTGGGCGAAGAATATTTCAATCAGGGTTATAACGTTTTCATCCCCCGGCAACCGCGCCACGGCTTACAGGAATATGATGGGGCGCCGCTCAAAGGTCTCACCGCCGAAGAGTTAGCTGCCTTCGGCACCGAGGTTACTGATATTGCCCAAGGACTGGGTGACCGCGTAGTGGTGGTCGGCCTTTCAGGGGGAGGGGCTGTAGCTACCTGGCTGGCAGAGGAGCGCGCTGATATCGACCTGGCTGTGCCAATCGCCCCTTTCCTGGGAATTAGTTTTATCCCACGGCCGCTAACCCGGCCATTGACTAACTTGATCCTGTTGCTTCCAGATTTCCATGAATGGTGGGATCCAACAACCGGGATGAGCAATCCGTTGTCCGCATCCTATTCTTACCGGGGATATTATATGCATTCCTTGTTCGAAAATCTACGCCTGGGTTTTTCTGCTGAAGAAGATGCCAAGCAGGTAAAACCAGCAGTTGGAGGCATTCTGGTGATTACCAACGCCAACGACGATTCGGTTAACAATGAAGTTGTAGCTGAATTTGAGCAGCTCTGGCTCGAGCATGGAGAGCAGTTTTTGCAAACCTACCAGTTTGAAGAAGAGTTGGGCATTCCACATGACATGATCACATTTGAAAGACCTGATGGCCGCGTGGATATCGTCTACCCGAAATTATTGGACCTGTTCCATTAGGATGTGGCCATCAGTACAAATAAAGATAGTAAGAAAATTATTGCAAGTGATAAATCTGTAGATTTCAAATTCAATCAATAAGGAGTATTAATTTAATGGCTACAATCATAGGTATCTTGCTTGGTGCAATCTTCACTGGTTTGATCATCTGGATCGTTGGTAAATTGGGTCTGGGGCTGGAAGTATCTGGCTTCGGTGCTGCTTATATTGCGGCGATCGTGATCGCAGTGGTTAGCTGGCTGGTCATTTGGCTTCTTGGCCTGGTGGGCTTGACCATCGACTCTGGTTTGCTGGGCGCCATCGTCAACCTGATTATTGCGGCGGTCGTTCTGATGGTCGCTGGCAATTTTGTAAAGGGTCTGGTCGTGAAAGGCTTTACTGGCGCGCTGGTGGCTGCAATTGCAATTTCCGGGGTTGCTTGGCTGATTGGCTGGGTCATCAACCTGTTGCTTTAGCTTTCCTGCTCGCTCAGACGGGAGAAAAGCTCCCGTGTCTTAGCGAGCATAGGAAGGATGATCGGATCGTAAAATTTTTTGTTTGGTTTGTAAAGAAATATCACCAAAAAAGGTAAGGAAAAAGAAAAATTAAAATGGCTAAAGAAAAACAAATTATCGTGGGAACTTTTGATACCAAGAATGGTGCAAAAGATGCGCTTAGGGCCCTCAAATATAAGATGGTCAAACATGGGAAAGGCATGGTTTTATCGAAATCTGAAAAAGGCAAAGTGAAAGTAAAAGACACCTTCAATTGGGGCGTCTTCGCTGGTGCATTTATTGGTGCGTCGGTAGGTGATGCAGTCTCTGAAACAGGTGGTAATGTTGTTGGTGGTTTGGTCGGCGGGTTGGTTGCCGATAAGCTTGACCGCGACTTCCCCAAAGACCAGATCAACGGAATGGCCCAATCTTTAGCGCCAGATCACTCGATGATCATACTGTTGACTAATGCGAAATCCGTCGAAAAAGTAGAGAATGTCTTGACTGAGGCTGGCGGGCATCTCCTGAGCCATCCAATCAGCGCAGATTTAATGCCTGAATTAGAAGAGGCTATAGCGGCTGCTGAAGAAGAAGACATATAAACACTGATCAAGAAAGAAAAAGGGAATTAAAAATCAATGAAAAAAGTTACCGTTTTGCTATTTTTGCTCATCAGTTTATTTTTGATAAGCTGCCAGGGCAACACACCTGAACCCATGGAACAGCTTCCAACAGAAGTTCCAGTGCAAGAACCGACTGCACAACTAGAACCATCACCAGAACCCACAAAGGAACCAGCCGCACCAGAAGAAGCAGCAGCCGATGATGGTGCAGGTGCGATGGGGGATGAGCAGGGGAGCTTTGAACTGTTGGATGAATGCTTTGTCGAAATGCCCGAAGGTGCTGACTACGAATGCGGCACCGTCACAGTGCCGGAATTTCATCATGAGGATAACGGTCGTGCCATCACACTAGGTGTCATTCGCCTGCTGTCAACAGCCGATACACCAACCGAGCCAATTTTCTTTGCTTCTGGCGGTCCCGGTGGCTCGCTTATGGACAGTGTGCCCTTTACAGCGCAGGCGATTATCGATGATGAGACATCTCCCTTTGCTGAACTCCTCACCACCCGCGACATTGTCTTCTTCACGCAGCGCGGCACCGAGTATGCAGATCCGGCTTTGATGTGTGATCTTGACGACTTAAACCCATACACGACAGCACTGGGTGATGGTTCGCCGGTTACAGACCGTGAACAGGCAGAGGTTGACTCCTTCAAGGCTTGTTATGAACGTTATTTGGACAGCGGAGTTGATTTCAAGGCCTACAACAGCGTTGAAAGCGCGGCTGATGTCAACAGCCTTCGTGAAACACTCGGCTATGATCAGATCGTCTTCTATGGCGAATCTTACGGCACACTGCTGGGCCAGCATGTCATGCGTGATTTCCCTGACACCTTAACGGCCGTAATCCTCGNNGGGTCAACGACCTGCTCTTCAGATTTTTCCCATCCGTTGCCAGCTTAAGTTGGCTCACACATTACGCTGTGATTTGTTCAGAAGATCCGGTTACGGCCGTTGAGGATGCCCAATCCCTTGACGAAACCGCCTACAGCGTCATTCCTGAGTTCATTCGCTCCGATACCTTTGAATATGCACAGATGTGTGCGCTGATGGATCTGCCTGTGTTACCCGATGAAACGGATATCCCCATCAGCAGCGATCTTCCCGTATTAGTACTCAGCGGTGCCATTGACCCCATCACGCCAGCATTTACGGGAGAAACAGTTTTGGATAGCTTGCCAAACGGCTTCGCCTTCGAGTTTCCATATGGCGGGCACGTGCAGTTCCTCACAGGTAATGCGTGTGCAGAGAGCATCGTCACTGCATTTATTGCTGACCCCACAACCGAACCGGATAGCAGTTGTATCTCGGAGACGTTGCCGTTGGAGTTT
>DOXE01000276.1 GCA_003519205.1 Chloroflexota bacterium | reverse complement strand
GCTTATACAAACAATCCATTCTTGTCGCCATAGGCTGACTATGTTATGCTAATTATGATGCAGTGCGTCATAATTAGGGGGCGACTATGGACGACCTTTACACACATACCTTTCGTACAAAAGATGGGGATCTGCTTAGACTGCGCCCGCTTCAGCCTGAGGATGCCCATCATCTGGTCGACCTCTTCGATCATATGGGCCCGGAAAGCCGTTTCTTGCGCTTCAATCTGGCCTTACCCAATCCAGATCGCGAACTCGTTTGGTCGGAAGCCCGGCGATTAGCCGAAATAGATCCCGAAAGAGATGGAGCCTGGCTTGCATTCGCCAAGCTTTTCGATAACGAGGAAGTTCCCGTGGGCGGTGCCCGATATATGAGGATTGACGAATATTCGGCCGAAGCCTCCCTGGCGGTTCGGGATGACATGCAAAACAAGGGGATTGGATACGAATTAATGGGTTTTTTGGTTAGTCGCGCTCGACTGGCTGGTGTAAAAAAATTGGTGGCTACTGTCCAGCGAAATAACCGGCCGATTTTTCATCTGCTTTCGAAAACAGATTTGCATCTGGAATATGAGTCGGAAGGGGGCTATACAACCATTACCGCATTTTTAAACGGACCCGAGAATTAGCGTATAATGGGCCCGTATGCTAGCCCATCCTCATAGCCGAGTGGTCGGTGCTGCTCCCTTCCTCAAGTGGGCAGGAGGCAAGAGCCGCCTATTGAAACAGTACGCACCCTATTTCCCTCCCCAAGACCGGGTTCGTCGTTATTATGAACCTTTCATCGGCAGTGCGGCCGTTTTTTTCCACCTCCAACCGGCCAATGCCTGCCTGTCGGATGCTAATGAAAAGCTGGTCGAGGTTTATCAGGTTGTCCAACAGGATGTGGAAGCACTTATCAAGGTCTTGGAGCGGCATAAGAATGATAGAGAATACTTCTATCAAATAAGAGAACAAAATCCAGCTAAATTAAGCCCGGTTGAGAGAGCGGCCCGCCTCATTTTCCTAAATAGAACCTGTTACAACGGACTTTACCGGGAGAATCGCAAGGGCGAGTTCAACGTGCCTTTCGGCCGATATAAAAATCCGACCATATGCGATAGGAGGCGGTTGCGTAAAGCCTCGCTCGGGTTGCAAGGAGTTGAGCTACAAGTCGCCGATTTCTCTTATAGCGTTGCTCCGGCCTCAGCTGGAGATTTCGTTTATTTCGATCCCCCATATGTACCGCTGAGCTCTACCAGTAACTTCACTAGCTACAACCGGTTTGGTTTTGGGCCTGAGGACCAGCGCCGGTTGGCTGAAACGATCCACCAATTGACCAGCCGGGGCTGTAAAGTTATGTTAAGTAACTCTGATACGCCTCTTGTCCATGAACTTTTTGGAAGCCGAGGATACCGGTTTATATCCATCCAGGCTCGGCGGAATATCAACAGCAAGGCAGAGCGGCGGGGAGCGATCACAGAGTTGTTGATCATAAATTACGACCCACCTTCAGAGGAGAAAGCGAATTTGGTGGGATCATAGCCTCAAACTTTGTCAATATGTCTCGCAAATTATTATTTTTCCTTTGTTGCATTATATTATCGGCCGGTCTATTCGTTGTGGCCTGGTTACCCGCAGGCGCCCAGGAGGAAAACAGTCCAAGCTGGCGCTTTGGGGTCATAGAGAGTTACGAGTCCCCGGAACACGCCGACCGCCTTAACGTTGGTTGGACCAGGATACCGTTCAACTGGGCTGAGATTCAGCAGGGTGGCCCGCAAACCTGGACAGCACGCGTTTCTGACGAGCAAATTAAGGCGGAGAAGGCGGCCGGCCGGCTGCCTGTTGGGTTACTTATCGGCATACCGGAATGGGCTCGAGATGAAAGTCGGTTGCCTGCTGGGCTGTGGTTGTCTCATGACAATCCAAATAACCTGTGGGCCAATTTCGTTCGAGAAGGGGTATCGCGCTACCAGGGTGATATCGACCATTGGATCATCTGGAACGAGCCAGACATCGGCGATACAGAAATCGCCCATACCTGGGATGGCACTGTGGCTGATTTCGCCCAATTGCAGCGTACGGCATACCGGGTGGCGAAAGAAACCAATCCCGACGCTGTGCTCCACCTGGCGGCTTTCACTTACTGGGCCGATTATTACGCCGGCACCGAACAGTACATGGCCAGATTGTTAGATAATATTCGGACAGATCCCCAGGCGGCTCAATATAATTTCTACTTTGACGTGGCCACCGCCCATCTTTACTTCCAGCCAAATCAGATTCATGACTTGCTAAATTTATTTACCAGTATCATGCGGGAGAGGGGTTTAGGTCAACCTATTTGGTTGGTAGAAACGAATGCGCCACCGAAGGACGATCCGGCTTGGCCGGTTCCTAATTGGACGTTGTCTGTCACCCAAAATGAACAAGCTACTTTTATACCGCAAGCCTTGGCCGCTGCCCTGGCGGCAGGCGCCGAACGTGTGGCCGTTTATAAGCTGATCGACACCGAACAGGACCGGTTGGCCAACCCGGAGCCTTTTGGATTAGTGCGGCAGGATGGCAGCGAGCGGCCGGCATTTGCCACTTATCGCATTGCCATCGATTACCTGAGTGAAGCCTACAGGGCAGAGCGGGAGCGTTGGAACGAAGTTGGGCAAATCCGGGTAGACCAACCCGACCGTACAATATCCGTACTCTTCGCGCGCCTACCTCAGTGGCAACAAGCCCAGGTAACGGCCACAGACGATACGGCCGTATTGGTGGATATGTGGGGCACAAAAGAGGTTATCACGCCAACCATGGGTATCTACTCAATTGACCTGCCCCCAGCCAGATGTAGCCAGTCAATTGGGGATTACTGCATGATCGGTGGACCGACATACTATCTGGTGCAATCGGCTGACGTGGCCCCACCTACTGCCACACCAATGGCGACGGCCACGCCGACGCCGACGATCCTACCCACCTTTGCGCCTACCTCAAAGGCCACAGATCCACCATTGGCTACGCCGGCCATCCAAGTGACTAGTCCATCGGAATTGGCCTCTTTACCGGAAGAAACGGCAGGGCCAGCCTTAGCTGGCACGGAAACCCCAAACCAGGAGATTCAAGCTCTTGAACTACCTGGTTATTGGATGATCGCCGGCGGAGTAATCGTGATCATGCTTTTGGGCACGATTTTCGTCGCCACCCGCAGGCGTTTTTAACTCGCCACAGGGGTGATAAAGGGGATCAGCTTAATGGAGGATGAATCGGAACCCCCAATTTTCGTAGATGCTCGAGATCCCCGATAAGATCGTCAGTATATTAAGTAAAGATTACCGAATGTATAATCAAATGAAATGAAACTCCCCCTTATATTATTCTTATTGNNAGTCATCATCAAGGACGAAGCCATCGTCGACTTCCCAGAAACGGTTACCTTCCGCCTTGAATTGGATGTCGAGGAACCGATCGTTGAGGCCACCTTGATTTACCACCTCGGCCGGGAAGGATGCCTGGCAGCCGGCACCCAAGTGCCGGTTGAGGTGAAAGGTTCAAACCTGGAATGGACCTGGGTGATGAGCCGCTCAGGTAATCCCCCGCCAGGGGCGAAAATGTCCTGGCATTGGGAGGTCACCGATGCCTCCGGGAATACCATCACGACGCCAGGCAAAGAATTGACCTTTGCCGACGATCGCTTTGAGTGGCGAACGATTGAAGGGAAGGATCCCAGGCATTCGGCGCCCATCCGCCTGCATTGGTACGAAGGAGAAGAGGTCGGGCCGATCTTGCTGGAGGCGGCCGTGGCTGGACTAGAGCGCCTGCAACAGGATACGGGCATTGAACTACAGGGGGAAGTCGAGTTCTTCATCTATGCCGATTCAGCAGACATGCGAGAGGCTCTTCTATACGTGCAAGATTGGGCTGGTGGTATTGCCTTCACTGATTACAATACCATCCTCATCGGAGTACCGCCACTNNCCGCCACACCTGGCCGAGACCTGGGGCAGTAGCACCGTGCGCCATGAATTGGCTCACCTGGTCATCAATCAATTTTCTCTTAGCTGCCTCGGCGGTAGCCTGCCCAACTGGCTTAGCGAGGGTCTGGCTGTTTACGCCGAAGGAGAACCGGATGGGCAAACCCTGAAGGATATCGAAGAGGGAGTCGAGGAAGATTCATTTCAGCCCGTGCGTTCCCTAAACGGTTCCTTTCCTGCACAAGGTGAGGCGGCATCGGCCGCCTACAGCCAGAGTTATAGCCTGGTTGATTATCTGCTGGATTCATATGGGCAAGAGAAGATGCAAGAGTTGTTGTTAGTCCTGGCCGGTGCCGCTGGCTATGATGCGGCTCTGGAACAGGTTTATGGTTTTAACGCCGATGGCCTGGAGACGGCCTGGCGAAGGGAAATCGGCGCACCACTCCGCCAGATCCCGCCGACGCCGACCCCTATCCTGGCGGCGAATGTGCCAACGGCCGTGCCGCTCAATGCAGCCCAAAGTTGGCCAACCCCGCCAGCTCCAGACGCTATACCGGTCACTTCGGCTCCAGTGGATTCTGCTCCAGATCCGGGACGAAATTCTGGGATTTGTGGCCTCGGCCTAGCCCCCTTTCTGTTGTTTATTAGCCTGTCGACGATGGCAATTAACAGAAATAAATCGAAAAAGGGCTTGGAATGACCTCCAAAAGGCAGATTCTGATCGCTTTTTCCACCATCCTCTTCTTCGCCCTGGCCTGTAGCACGGCCAGTAACTTGGCTACCACGGCCGAGGACGATCTCGTTGCTAGTTATGACATTGACCAGGAGAACACCCTCTTTTTGACGGCCGGCCAGCCACGAACTTTGGACCCGGCCATCACCCATAGCGGGGCAGCGGGCCCAGTGGGGGGCATCTTCAGTGGCCTGGTCGGCCTGGATACTAACTTACAGGTTTATCCCGAGATCGCTAGCGGCTGGGAAGTCAGCCAGGATGGCACCGTTTACACTTTCTTTTTACGCCGCGATGCGATTTTTCATGATGGTCGCCCGGTGACGGCCGACGACGTGATCTT
>DOXE01000317.1 GCA_003519205.1 Chloroflexota bacterium | reverse complement strand
GGGGGGGGGGGGGGGGGGGGGGGGGGGGGGGGTCCAAGGTTTGCGGGATGTCTTGGAAACCGATCCACAGCTCGAAGTGGTTGGCGAAGCGGCCAGTGGGGAAGTGGCCATTGACATGGCCGGTGATGTTCAGCCGCACGTGATGTTGATGGACATCAACTTGCCAGATTTGAATGGTTTACAGGTAACGCGGCAGATTAAAGCTCGCCGTCCTGAGATCGGGATAATTGTGGTAACCGGTTATGATGACGCCGAACAGGCATTTCATGCCATCAGAGCTGGTGCCTCGGCCTATTGCCCTAAAGATATCACTCCGGAATCACTCATCAATACCATTTACGCTGTACGTGAAGGTATGTACGTCGTTGGGGAACGAAGAATGACCCACGATGAAGTCGTGCAATGGGTGGAAGAGAAGATCGGTCGCATCAGTGGACAGTTGACCACCGATATCGAGGACTCTTTTGTGCCTCTCTCTCCACGAGAAATGGAGATCCTGGAGTATGTCACCCACGGGCGCAGCAATAAAGAGATCGCCTATGCCCTGGGAATTAGTCATCAGACGGTGAAGAATCACATGACGGCTATCCTGCGCAAATTGCAAGTTGAGGATCGAACTCAGGCAGCCGTCTATGCTTTGAGCAGAGGATGGGTTCGCCTAGATAAACCTTTGCGTGATTAACTCCTGAATCGCTCTTAGGGTCTAGGTATTTTAAAATTTAACAGGCAGGTGGGAGAGGTTCTCACATGGAAGAGCAAATACCCGGAACCAGCGAGCTAACCCTCGGCAGTTTAATCGAGCNNCAGACAAATTTTGATACAGTCCCACGAGAAGATATCAAAGAAGCTTACGACGCTCTGATCAACGCCCAGCAACGGTTATTCACCATGCGCGGCCAGCTTGAAAAGTTGCAAAGTGACCAACGGAATTTACGCCGTTTGGCTGATATGCAGCGCCGTCTCCTTGCCGTAACTGAAGGGTTAGCCGATTTACCCGATGCTCCTGCACGAGCCCGCGACCAAATGAATGCCATTCGGATCATTCAGACCGAAGAGGTAGCCCGGCAGGTTCTCGTCCGGCGCATGCACGATGGACCTGCTTCATCCTTGAGCAACTTTATTCTTCAAGCTGAAATTTGTGAACGTTATTTTAACGCCGATCCTGATCAGGCAAAGAAAGAGCTTAAAGCCCTTAAGAAATCGGCGGCAGAGACCTTTAACGCGGTTAAAAGCTTCATCTTCGACTTGCGGCCGATGATGCTTGACGATCTGGGCGTTGTCCCTACTTTGCGCCGTTATATCGAGTCATTCGACGAAAAACATGATATCTCCGTAACCTTAAATGTTACAGGTCAGGCCGGCCGGCTGGAAGAGCACGTAGAGGTCACCATTTTCCGGGCTGTGCAAGAATTACTGAATAACGCTCGGGTTCATGGCCACGCGAACGAGATTGATGTAGTACTCGATATTGACGAAGAGAGGCTACTCGTTGTCGTCGAAGATAACGGCGGTGGTTTCAATGTTGATGAAACTTTGAGCGAGCAATCGACTCGTTCGACCATCGGTCTGCCCACACTTAAGGATCGCATCGCCATGTTAGATGGCGAACTGTCGATTCAAAGCAGTTTGGGTCGGGGAACACGTGTTGAGTTTACGATTCCAGTCACGACAGAAGCCGCCATCGCCATCACGCAGTGATCGAATTACATGTTTAATAATTAGTACTTTTGGGTCATTTTTGACATTTTTAGCTACAAATGGCTCTCTGTTCTATTGTAATTGCCGAAAGGCGCCATTATAATGTCCTTGTATTATCGTATCTACATATTTATTAGGAGGCATCCAAATGTTATTTTTAACACATGAAGACGGACAGGGTTTGGTCGAATATGCGTTGATCCTGGTGCTGGTTGCAATTGTCGTGATTGCGATCCTGGCCATCTTGGGTCCGCAAATTGGTAATGTGTTTAGCCAAATCACCAACGCACTCGCAGGAGCATAAATCGTTAGTGTGAGTCCGCAAGGGAAGAGCCCTGTTCATCAGGGCTCTTTTTTTTATGGAAATCCTAATCTCTCGTCGGGAATGGATAATTGCTCTGCTCATCTCCCTGGCGATGACAACAATACTTACGATCCCTTACCTACTTGGTTACTACCTGGCTCGATCAGGCACTGTTTTCACAGGCCTGATTATGAATCCCGAAGACTCCCAAAGTTACTTCGCCAAGATGCTCCAGGGCTATGATGGCCATTGGTTATACACCATACCCTTCACTTCTGAACGTCACGAGCCTGCTTTTATCGGTGGGTTTTATCTGCTCCTGGGTCAAGTAGCTCGATGGTTTAATCTATCTCTCGATTATGTCTGGAACGGGGCTAGGGTTGTTGCCGATATCATCCTATTTCTGTTTACTTTTTTCTTTATTTGCACATTTCTAGATGACAAGCGGCAACGCTGGACAGCTTACCTTTTGGCGATACTTGGTTCGGGATTGGGTTGGTTGCTTTTCGCCCTTCGTAAATTTGAATGGTTGGGTGCCTTTCCGGTTGACTTCAAAATGCCTGAAGCTCATCTATTTTTTAGTGCCCTGACCTTTCCCCACGTAGCGGTTGGCACCACGATTCTATTGCTCAGTTATTGGCTATTGTTGAAGGCATTGCATGGGGCAGATAAACTCTGGATTTTTGCAATATTGGCGGGGTTGGCCAACCTGTTGCTAGGCATCGTCTACCCATTCCTCATATTTTTGGTGGTAGCCACTTCTGGCTCTTACTGGCTCTTTCTTTGCGTTCGAGCGAAACAAATCCTGTGGCGACAGGCAGGGTTCATTGCAGTCGCCTTGATGGTTCCATTACCTCTAATTCTTTATTATGCAACCATTCAGCTCAATAATGAGGTTTTTCGGGCCTGGTCTGATCAGGCTATCACGCTTTCTCCACCCTTCCCACATTACTTAGTGGCGTACGGAATTATGATAGGCTTATCATTGATATCTTTCATCAGGAAAGAACATCCGGGTGAAGCTGGATTAAAAGCCTTTCTTTGGGCTTGGATAATTGCAGCGGCGATACTACTTTATGCCCCGTTGAACCCGCAACGCCGATACGTTCAAGGAATCCAGGTACCATTGTCCATTCTGGCTTCGGTCGGCTTGTTGAAGGTTGCCATCCCTTGGCTCGTGAATACACGTCCATTCAGGCGGCTTGTTGATCGACCGCGGTACTCCAGGGATGGTTTAGTTCGTTTTCTTATCTTTGCCTTTCTTTTATTTATGAGCATATCTAACCTTTATATCCTNNGCCGCCCATGCTGGAAACCCGGTAGTCGTGGGTCACTGGGCGGAGACGATTGACTGGGACAGGCAACTCGACCAAACAATCCGATTCTACGATGGTAAAACTGATGATAAATGGCGCCAGGAATTTTTAAACTCGAATGAAATCAGCTATGTTTGGTACGGACCTCAAGAGCGGTGGCTCGGGGACTTTGCTCCCGTGAAGGCTGGGTATCTGGCCCCCATTTATAGCGCAGGGGAAGTAGAAATATTTGTAGTTCAC
>DOXE01000058.1 GCA_003519205.1 Chloroflexota bacterium | reverse complement strand
CCATAAGCTCTTGAAGTAAATCATCCCGGGTATGTTGGCCGTCAAGATGACCTAGTAATAAGCAGGCCATGTCGTTGAGCTCGACCCGCTCGTGACGCATGTTAGTGACCTTGACACCTCTTCCTGCCTGCCAGCGCGCTACCGGGCTGGTCATCGGCCGACTACCAGGCGTAGTTACAAATTCGGGCAGGTATACATGAAGCTCCACCAGGGTGCTACTGTAACTATAGGCGCGCAAGATATTGGCACCCAGGGTAAGTGCTTCAGCCTCCATATCAGCTTCCGATCCCAAGCCAGCCAATCCGGCCGCTTCGGCCAGCAACTGGTCAAAGGGTATGGATTTGGGTGAGTTTTGAGCCAAAAGGACCATGGCCGCTTTGCTGACCGGGTGTTCGGTAGCGAAAACGGCCCCATCTGGCCCACTGAACTTTTCGACTTGAACATCCGCGATGTTCACATCTTCTGAGGATGGGCGGGCCCTGCTGGATAGTTGAAATGAGCGAACGACACCAGGTTTGAGGGTACGATTGATCGCAACTTCCTGCCGGCAGAGTAAGGTCTGGCGAAAGGTTCGATTTCGCAGGAAATCCAGATATTGCTCCATGTCGATAGGCCGGCGAGCTATCTCCGTCAGCCTTTTAACGACATCAGGCGGAAAACGACTGGGCATCACTTTGGCCAATTCTACTTCAGAAAGGTACTGAAGATTGTGTCTCCGGGCGTGTTCGGCAAATTGGTAGAAATATACCGGCTCATTAATCTCTTCTAATTCGTCATGCAGGAGTAGAGCGTCTCCACCTGCTTCACCTTCGGCTAGCTTGTTAGCCAGCGAACCACTATAGGTGTCGAGAAAACTGCCCAAGGCACTGGCATCGGCCGGTATTGCATCGGTTAGGAAGGCCAGCATTTCCCTGGCCTGGGCTACTCGTTCTCTGGGCTCATTCACATCGCGAATATGGTAACGCATCATGTCACGGACAATGCTTAACATGTGCCAACCAGGATAGACATTATAGCTGACATAGGCGATGCCTTGGGGAGCTAGGTGTCGGCGTATGAGATTTAACAAGCCATCACGAACCTCTTGCGGCACCCAAGAGTAAATACCATGGGCGACGATGTAGTCAAACTCGCCCAAATCGGCCGGAAACTCCATGATGTCGACCTGTTCCAGCAGGATATTTGTAAGGCCGAATTGGGCTACATTCTGTCGGCCGATCTCTATCTGGCGACTGGAGTAATCGATGCCAACAAATTCACTGCCCGGCAAACCATAAGCCATGGGAATAATGTTGCCGCCGACAGCACAGCCAATATCCAAATAGCGACAGTTTTCCACCGGTGCTGGTTTCATTCCTAGAAGCCAGCCCATTGTCGCCAGCCGGTCCGGGTGGGTTTGAGCATAGGTCAGGCTTGGATAAGGGATTTGGTCGTAGCTTTCTGCTGTCGGTTGAGAAACCATAAATAATGGTGAATGGCAAATGACGAATAATTGATTGGGAATGGTAATGATCGAATCGGGGCGATTATACGGCAATTGTTTTAGAATCGAAACCGCGGGATGAAGAGAATGAATAAATCATCTAGAATTAGGCTTTGGACTCTGTTACGATTCGAATGTGAAATTTTCTTCTCATTGGATCCGGTGGTAATGTGTATATATTTGTGTAAAACACATATCATTATGAAGATATGATATGGATGAGGTAAGTTTTAGAGTAGAAAAAGCAGCCAATAATATCCTGGGGGATGAACGGCTGACGGCCGGGTTGGACGACGAAGTTGCCGATTTTCTATTGGATTGGGGTTTAGCGCTAGCCAAGGCCGTTGCAGCCGATACCGGTGGCCTGAACGACGAGGATGCCAAAGAAATCATGCAGCCAAGAATTAGAGCCACCAAAAGATTGCTGCGTTATGTCAATCATTGGCTGCATAATGGTGACGTTTGGGATCGGATTGAGAAGGAAGACATATTGACTAAGATCTTTACGTTTGCGGGACTCGCCTACGGCAATGATCTTGTGGACGAGATTATAACGAACGAGGAGGAATTAGCAGATCCAGAGTTGGAAGCTTTTTTGAGCCAGGCAGTTAGATTAGTGGGAAATTCAATAGAGGCAGCAAAGGAGTTGCGGCAGCTGATCGAAGGCGATGGTCAAGAGTTGACGAATGGCTAGAAAGAAAAGTGGGCGGGTGAGCTTGAGATACACCGGGAAAGTGGCAGGGGGGTGCGGTGGGATTTTGGTATTGGGTTTGTTGGCACTCCTGGCCGTCTATTTTTTGGTCGCTGGAAACGATCCGGTTGGTTTATTTGAGGAAACTCAACGAGTAGCCGAGCGGGCGACTGTACAACGGCCGGCACGCATCGGCAACGGCGGTGATTGGTGGCAGGTCTACTTCACCGATCCAGGAGAATTGTATAACCCAGAAAACCTCGAGGGCACGATCGCCGAGATCCTAATCGAGCAGATCGACAATACCCAGGACACGATTCACATCGCCGCTTTCGAGTTTGACTTGGGATTAATAGCCAATGCTTTAGTCCAGGCTAGGCAGCGGGGAGTTGAAATTTTGTTTATTACTGACGACGAAAACGGAATCGAGGAAGATGAATTGGAGCTCGGTTTGTTTGAGAGACTCGAAGAAACCGGGGTTGAAGTACGAGACGACGGTCGCGATGATTTGATGCACAACAAGTTCTTGGTTTTTGACGGTGAAACGGTGTGGACGGGGTCGACTAATCTGACCGAGAACGGAAATTTCCGCAATAACAACAATACACTAGTAATCAATTCGCCCGAGTTGGCCAACATCTACGAGCGAGAGTTCCAGGAGATGTGGGAAGGAGAGTATGGGGCTCGCGCGCCGTCCGCCATTGAAGACCAAAATCTGACGATCGAAGGGACGCCGATCCAGGTTTTATTTGCAGCCGAAGACCATGTAGTTAGCACATTAGTACCGCTCGTTGAAAGCGCGGAAGAGAGCATTCGATTTATGGCCTTCTCATTCACCCATGATNNGCACCATAAGGTCATTGTGATTGATGGCCGCATCGTCGTCACCGGCTCGGCCAACTTCTCCAATAATGCCGATCGATTCAACGACGAAAACGTGCTCATCATCGCCAATGAGGATTTAGCCCAGGCCTATTTAAGGGAATTCGACCGGCTTTGGGATGAGTCAAAGGAGCCTTTAGACTTAGATTGTTGAGGGGTAGCGTGGTAATTTATGTTAAGTAAAGGCAAGTGATGGATTTTTCCAATAGGAAGAGCTTTATCCCCGGATTAAGGTTAAGCGAACGATTTTACTTTGACGCCGTGAGGAATATTCTTGAAAAAAAGTTTCCAGGCATCCCCTATGCGGCCGGGCTTATTGGGAGTGGATCGGAGGTATTGGGCTTTGATGATCCAATGTCAACCGACCATCATTGGGGACCCAGGTTGTTGCTCTTCCTTTTAGATGAAGATCACCACCAATACAGCCAGGCTATACGAGAGACATTGGGCCGGGAACTACCCTATAAATTCCTGGGATATCCAACCAATTTCAGCGAGCCTGTATCCGAGGACAATATCACCCAACTCTTACAATCAATAGACCAAGGGCCAATCAACCATAGGGTGGATATCTTCTCCATTCGAGGGTTCTTTTTGGACTATTTGAACTTTGATATTGAGCAGGATATCCGGGCGGTCGATTGGCTGACTTTTCCCGCGCAACGTCTGCTCACAATCACGGCCGGATCTGTTTACCATGATGCAGTGGGTTTAGATGAGGTTCGAGCCAGGTTTGAATATTATCCCCATGATGTCTGGATCTATTTGCTGGCGGCCGGATGGGCTCGAATCGAGCAAGAAGAGCATTTAATGGGGCGCGCCGGATGGGCTGGGGATGATGTGGGGTCAGCCCTGATCGCAGCCCGGCAGGTGCGGGACATCATGCGCCTTTGTTTCCTTATGGAAAAACAATATCCGCCTTATGCCAAGTGGTTTGGGACGGCTTTCAATCAACTCGAGTGCGCGAATGATCTGCTGCCTATCTTACAGAAGGTGTTAGGAGCAGATAGTTGGCAACACCGAGACAAATATCTGGCCGAAGCATACGAAATTATCGCTTCGATGCACAATGGGCTAAAACTGACAGAAATGTTGCCAGAAAAAACGATGGCTTTTCACGGCCGGCCATTTCAAGTCATGGCTATGCATGGCTTCACAAATGCGTTGCGGAAACAGATCCGCGATCCAGAGGTTCAGGAGATTGCCAAAAAGCGGCCGATTGGAAGCATCGACCAATTCATTGATAGCACTGACCTTTTATCATATCCGGAATGGCGACCGTTCTTGAGGCGATTATATGAATGACGGGATTGTCTGATGAAATCGCAAAATCGAACTGGAGATCAAATAGTTTTTTAGCTAAGAATCAAGTTTGGCGAGCGTAGAGGAAACCCAAGTAATCATGGACGGGATTGGGGCGCTGGTAGACCTGGAAACCGCTGGTGCTAAGGTATCTGGCCAATTCAGAGGAGTTGTGTGCGGTATAACCATCGTGTGTTTCAATACTGAGACATTGGATACGAGACAGGATCGGCGCTGGGGATTGCATTAACAAATCGAACTCACAGCCTTCACAGTCGATCTTCAAAAAATCACAACGTGATTCAGGCATACGACCGATTATTTGGGCTAAATCGACGGAAAGGAGACCATTTGACCCTGCACTTTCAACGAAACGAGTTGAGGCTGCACTAACATCATCTGCAAGGGGTGTGACGGCTTTTTTCCCAGCGACGGCCGCTTCCCTAAAGCTTTGAACATTGGTAACCTGGTTGAGAGCCAGGTTATCCTGGAGCATATCGAAGGATCTGGCTAGCGGTTCGTAGGCATGGACGACCCCGGGCTGGCATTGTTTGGCCGCCAAGACGGTGAAGTCACCCAACCCAGCACCGATATCCACGACGTTCCAGCCAGGTTGCAGCCCACCTCGCCAAAAGTAATCGCCATCGATACACGTTTCTTTGATCACCCACACGTCCATCTTCTGGAGAACCCGGAAACGCAAATCCCTGCGTTGAAGCTTGATTTCGGCCGGAAGAGAGTTTGGAAAACCAAGGAAAATGGAGAGGATATCTACTGGTCGCTCAAAGTGG
>DOXE01000400.1 GCA_003519205.1 Chloroflexota bacterium | reverse complement strand
TTTCTCGTGTCGCTGCTTTTCTTGTTCTTGGGCGGGGTTGCGATATGGGCAGCCATCTCATATACAGCGGGAAGCTTGCCTTACGGCTATGCTGGTTTAGGTGATCTGGCGGTATTTATATTTTTCGGCTTGGTTGGTGTTTTGGGCAGTTACTATTTGCAGGTCTTAGACCTTCAGTTAGCATTACTTTTACCGGCAACGAGCTGTGGCTTGTTGATTGTGGCTGTATTAAACGTTAACAATGTCCGGGATATACGGTCGGACCAAATAGCTGGGAAGATGTCTATACCCGTTCGATTGGGATTAAGAGGAGCCCGTTTATACCATTGGGTTTTACTTGGAGGAGGTGTGTTGGCCGTCGTTTTATTCGTGATAATCGTCTTCTATTCGATCTGGCAATTCCTTTTTATCCTAACCATCCCGCTATTAATTCAAAATGGCTTGGCTGTTTCTCGGCGAGATCCAGCTCAATTGGATCCATATCTCAAGCAGTTGTCTGTGACCAACCTGTTATTCGTGTTGACTTTTGGTATGGGGCAGATATTGGGTTTGTAAACGACTTGGCCTTTCCTCCCGCCTTGATTTAGGCGAAACCGGGAAAGTTCTTGAAATTGTATGAAGTAACCTGGCCCGGTTTCATTCGAGCAAACTCCAATTGTGAGCGCTATATTTCATGTAAAAACTTTTTGGAGTTTGCCTAACTACTCCACAAATTTCCAGGGCGTTAGTCGGTGCTCTAGCCGATCGACGGTGAAATATAAGCCCAATCCCAATAAGCTCATGGCCACCACGCCAGCATACATCGCTGGATAATCGAAGAGGGTGTTACCATTTAGGTAAATGTAATAACCTAAACCTTGTTGGGTAGCGAAAAGCTCGGCGATGTAAAGAACGGCCACGGCTGTGCCAACGGACTGCCGTAACGCCGTAAGAATGGCCGATAGGCTGGCTGGCAGATAAACGTAGCGAAACAATGCCCGGCGACCTGCCCCGAGGCTACGAACCGATAGCAAAGTCTTTGGCTCAATGCTGGCCGCGCTATCACGCACCAAAACCAGGATTTGGAAAAAAAGGATGAGGAAGATGATAATGATCTTAGGAAAATCGCCAATTCCGAAGAGGAGTAAGATGACAGGAACCAAGACAACCTTTGGAATGGGATAAAGCAAATACACCAGTGGCGAAAATAGACGATTTAAACGCTCGCTCTGGCCTAAGATCAATCCGGCCGGCGCTGCCAGGGCTACGGCTAACAAAACACTGGCCACCACGCGCCAGGTACTAACCAGAAAATGTTGGGGCAGTTCACCTCGCATCTCCTCAATAAAGGCCCTGGATACTTCTATTGGACCGGGCAAAATCGGTTCATTGACGATTAAAGCTGCCATTTGCCAGATGACCAGGATGGCTATCGCTCCGAACAACACATCCCGCCGTCTCATTGGTTTACCTCCAAATGTTGGCGTAATTTCGTGCACATTTCATAGTAAGCTGGCCGGTGTCGATAATCCACCTGACCGGCATCGGGATTTTTAATGAATACCGGCTGGTAATTTGGTGGTTGGTTCAAAATCATGATCTTTTCGCCTAAAATAGCTGCTTCCTCGATGGCATGAGTGACGATGATGGTGGTCAAATCCTCTTCCGCCCGTAGTTCAAAGGTGAGGTTCTGGAGGCTCTCCCTCGTGGGCGCGTCCAAGGAAGAGAAAGGTTCGTCCATCAATAACAGATCGGGATTTAGGGCAAGCGTGCGAGCGATGGCCACCCGCTGGCGTTGGCCACCTGACAATTGAGCCGGGTATTTATATTCCTGCTGGATCAAAGAAAGTCGCAAAAAAATGGTGGAACATAGGCATTCGTATCGAGGATGATGTACTGGTAACATCACATGTTTACCATCTGGACCATAAAATCGCCGGATCTGCAGGCCCAGGGTTACGTTCTTGTAAGCGGTCGCCCAGGGTAGCAGCCCATAATCTTGCAAGATAAGGCCCGTTCTAGGTCTAGGGCCGGTTTGTTCTTGATCGTCGATGCGGATTACACCAGAGGTCGGGTGCCGCAGACCAGCGAGCAAGTAAAGCAGCGTGGTTTTGCCACAACCTGAAGGACCCAACACTGCCCAGGCTTCTCCGCGCGCCACCTCCCAATTCAGATTCACGAAAACAGGATCGTGCTCGGGATACGCAAAACTGACACTCTCCAGAACGATCATTCAACTCTACGGTAGAAAGGAGCCGTCAACCGAATCGCCATATTCCAGGTCCCCCTCAATATATCCTTTTGTTTGGGCCCAATCCAATACATCATCCCACTGAGAGATGGGCGGCACACTGGCTGTTGGGAAATCAGGTACTGTGTAGGATCCCAGCAAAGGTTCGGGAACCAGATTGCGGTCGCTTAGCAAGGTGTTAAATTGCCCTTTATTGGTGTTGATATCCTCAACCGCTTGCTCGACAGCTATCAGAAATCGTTTGATTACATCCGGATTTTGATCTACCAATTCCTTGCGAAAAGAGATGACGCTGTGGCCATATTCAGGATACTTAGAGTCGTCGACGACGACAGTTGCTCCGCCCTGCATAACCAGGTAAGCCAGTGGATCCGGAAGGTTTGCCGCTGGCAATTCACCGGAACCAAGCAAGGCCATACGGTCCGGGATACCGGGCACTGCCACCGTGTTGATCTCATCTAGGCTGAGCCCTTCGGCTTGGAGCAGGCGATCAGTGCTATACTCGATGATGGTACCCTCTGATATGCCTATTTCCTCTCCTTTGATGTCTTCCACTGATTCTATGCCGCTGCCGCTAGCAGCCAGTATGCGAAACTGCGGATACTCAGGTGTGGGTACGCGGGCGTAGCGGACGATAATGATTTCCGGCTCTTCCCTGTTATAGAATAGAGTGGACAGGATCTCATTGATCATGCCATCGGCCCGACCGGCCTGGATGACCTGATCTCGCTCTGCGGCCGAATTGACAGGAATGAACTCAACGGTCAGGTTTTGCTCTTCAAAATACCCTTGCTCGTCGGCGACATACATGGGCAGGTTATCCAATATCGGCAAAACTGCCATTCGCACCGTGTCTGGTTCCTCTTGGCCACCACATGCAACTACTAGCGTAACGAGTAGCATCAGAATGACCATGAAGCCAATTCTTGAGTGAGCGAAATCTCGCTTGAAATTTCTATATTTGTTCATCTTAATCACGATTCCTTCAAAAGGGTTGTGAAATCTGCACAAGGAAAGTAAGCGGATAAAAAATCTTCTAACTATTTTAAGCGAGCCATAAAATAACTATCGGTCCAACGGCCATCTCCATAAATGTGATATCGCTTTGATCCCTCTACGACGAAACCAAATTTTTTGTATAAACGAATGCCGGCCGAATTGTCAACATTAACATCTAAATCGATTCGCTTTAGATTGAGCCAATTATCAGCCAAATCGAGGATAGATTCCATCAAACAGGTGCCAATCCCTTGCCCCCAATAATTCGGGTGAACCATCATGCCTAAACCGGCCGAATGGGAACGCCGGGGATTTTGCCGTTGCTTCAAGGAGATCGTACCAACGATCTGCTCATCGACGACGGCTACCAAACGGTGTATTCCGGCAGGGGGGTTGAAAACCCGATCTTCGGTCAGTCCAATCTCCTGACTGGGCAATTGCAGCGTTGTGCGACAAACTTCTGGTCGCCGGAAAATGTCGTATAAAGCGCTAACGTCATCTGGTTGTATTGGACGCACACTGAGATAACGATTTTCAATGGCTAGTTTTTCGAAAGGTCCATCCTGTTTAACTAATTCTGTCGCTTCAGATGAATCAGATCGTTTCTCAAAGCCCCGAAGGCGGGCCAACAAGTTTTCGTCCTGCCACTGACCGTCGCCATAAAGCGAGGCACGTCTTGTCCCTTCCACGTCGAAGCCCAGGTTTTGTAACATTCTTATGGCTCTTGCATTGTTCGAGACCACACTCGCTTCGACCCGCTTCAGGTTAAGCCACTTGTCGGCCAGATCGAGTATAGCGATAGCCAGTGAAGTGCCGATCCGCTGGCCCCAATGATCAGGCCGGACGATAAGTTCGGTCTGGCCAATGTGATTAATTCTTGGCCTGCTTTTTTGGATTAGCCAGCCAACTCCTACCACAGTTCCATTCATTTCGGCTACCAGCCGGTGTTGTTCTGTATTTGGATTTGCTGCCCACTCTTTGATTTGTAAATACTCTTTGACCGGTATCCAATCTGCGCCGACGGCCACCTTAGGATCCGATATGATAGCGTAGATGTCCGTTGCGTCGTCCGGATGAATCGGTCGAACGACCAGGTTTGGTCTTACCGAATTTCGGTTCCTGACAGGTGAAGTTGACGGTTCAAATTGAGACATAACTGCCAGCTTTTTGGTCGGATTGAGGGGCAATGTTATAAAGCTAAAAGCCAAAAGTAGGCCACTTTTCGTCTACTAGGGCGATGATCTCTTCAGACATGGTTATTTCTTCAGGCCAACCTCGAGTATGTCCATCGGATGCTCCCTTTGCCGTGGCGTCTATTCCAATTTTACCGCCAAAGGAATCACGGATGGCTGAATGATCCAATTGATCAACAGGACCATCGACCAGGGTGATATCTCGTCGCCAATCGACGTTACCTAGAACCTGCCAAGCCACTTGGGACAGATTATGAACGTCGACATCTTCATCGACGATGACGATAGCCTTGGTCAGCATCATCAAGCCCAATCCCCAAAGTCCGTAACACACCTTGAAAGGATGACCCGGAAACCGTTTTTTGATGCTAACGATGATTAAATTATGGAAAACGCCTTCGGCCGGCATATTTATATCCACGATTTCTCCAAGAAAGAGACGCATCAGTGGTAAAAAGAGACGCTCGGTCGCCTTTCCCATCCAATAATCTTCCATGGGTGGTTTGCCGACGACCGTTGCCGGAAAAATGGGGTCATTGCGGTGAGTGATGGCTGTAACGTGAAAAGCCGGAAAATAATCGGCCGGTGTGTAAAATCCGGTATGGTCGCCGAATGGTCCTTCTAATCTCTGATCACTGATATCCACATAGCCTTCAATGACGATCTCCGCATCAGCCGGAACCTCTAATGGTTGGCTGACGCATTCCACAAACGTGACCGGCTTACCCCGCAACCACCCCGCCAGCAGGTATTCGTCAATACCAGGAGGTAAAGGTGCACTGGCACACCACATTTGCACTGGATCACCACCCAAAACAATGGCTGTAGGTATCTGGTTCTGGCCCGATTCGTTGGCTAATCGTTCATGCTCGGCGCCACCTTTGTGTCGTTGCCAGTGCATGACCGCCGTTTTGTCGTCGAGGACCTGAATTCGATACATGCCAACGTTTCGTTGGTTGGTTTCAGGATCCCGGGTGATGACCTGCATTAAGGTGATATAGCGACCTCCATCATCTGGCCAACAGGTCAGCGCCGGTAAGCTGGCTAAAGAAGCATCTTCCACGTGAACGACTTCCTGACAGGCCCCATTCTTTACCCGGCTTGGTTTGAGCCCAACTGCCCTGAAAGCACTGAATATTTCCGATGCCCGGCTAAGACTGGCGCCCATCCCTTCTGGCAACTTTAAATCGATAAGTTTGGCTAACTTTTGATGCAATTCCTCGAGATCTTCTACGCCCAATGCCATAGCCATGCGCCTTTCGTTACCAAAGGCATTGATCAAGATGGGTATGTCGGATCCATCGACATTTTCAAACAACAGAGCCTTGTTTTCGGCTGGAGGCCCTTTACTGACCCGATCTGTTATCTCGGTGATCTCCAAATCCCGGCTGACCGGGCTGGTTATTCTCTTCAATTCACCTGCTGATTCTAGTTTGTCGATGAATTCTGATAGGTTTAGATAAGCCATAATTATCGTTAATAGATAGTATCCTTCATTTCATTCAAAATATTCTGAAAGTTATTGTGAATCATAGCACAAGCAACATGGAGTGACAATTACATTCGGAAGGTACCATATCGGCTGTCGGGCATAGAGGCATTGGCCGTGATCGAGAAGGCTAAGGCCAGAGCAGTGCGAGTCTGAACTGGATCCAGGATGCCATCATCCCATAAGCGGGCGGTAGCATAGTAGGGATCGCTTTCTCGCTGGTATTGTTCAAGAATCGGGCGTTTAAACTTGGCTTCAGCTGTTTTTATCTCCTCCTGATTTGGGTTTTCGATCTGTGCCAGCACGCGGTTTTTGCCTACCGTCCAGAGCGTATCAGCCGCCGATTCCCCGCTCATGACACTAATACGGCTGTTAGGCCAGCTAAACAAGAAGCGAGGATCATAAGCCCGGCCGGACATGCCATAATTACCAGCACCATGGCTGACACCGTGCAAGAGGGTGATGCGGGGAACATTGACATTACTGACCGCCATGACCATTTTTGCCCCATCTTTGGCGATGCCCGCATTCTCATATTTTTTACCAACCATGAATCCAGCGATATTTTGTAGGAAGAGAAGAGGAGTGCCCCGCTGGCCACAGAGCTGGATGAAGTGTGTGGCCTTTAATGCCGATTCGCCGAATAACAGGCCGTTATTGGCGATAATGCCGATCGGTAATCCCATGATGTGGGCAAAACCGCAGACGATGGTCGTCCCATAGCGAGCCTTAAACTCACTCAGCCGCGAACCATCAACTATACGGGCGATGACCTCGCGAACATCGTAGCTAACCCTAGGATCGGCCGGGATTACCCCATATAGTTCTTCTGGATCGTAGCTAGGTTCTTCTGGAGAACGAATGATAAGGCCCGTCTTTTTTAGGCGGTTCAATTGGCTGACGACATCCCGTATCCTTTCCAACGCTTCTTGTTCGTCGTTGGCGAAATGGTCGGCCACGCCGCTCAGCCGGGTATGCACGTCCGCTCCGCCCAAAGCTTGGGCTGTAACCTCTTCTCCTGTGGCTGCTTTGACCAATGGAGGTCCGGCTAGAAAGATCGTCCCGTTTCCTTTGACGATAATGGTCTCATCAGCCATG